>JAWCQV010000009.1:0-14306 GCA_038869575.1 Bathyarchaeia archaeon
ATCGAGGTCTTCCGGCCATTTCGTTATCTTGAAGACTCCAAAGCATTTGTCGGCTATAGGCTCAAGAGGCTCTATCACAATGCCCTTCTCGTCCGCCCTTATTTTCACGTAGCCCCCCTCCTTCACCCCAGCCCTCTCCCTCATATTTTTAGGAATGATAATCCTGCCTTTTTCGTCCACTTTTACGGTTTCCATATGCATCCCACCAAATATATAATTCCCACTTATTTAAATATTCCCACATTCACACGAGTGGAAACTCCTTATAAAGCTTGAGAAACTCAAAACCGCAATGAGCAGCGCCTAAATATAAACAGCTTGGTGAACCGAGGCATTTTGTACGTTATATAAAGGTTCCTCGTTTTCTTATTTCTACGGTGGAGGTCTTTTATCCAATTGTATTAATACTGCTGTTTGACGCCATTGGTTGTCAATTTTCCGCCAGATTGTTACCTCGAGGTAGTCTCCCGGTCGGGTGTTCGCCTCAAGATAGCTTGCTAAATCGTCTCCGTTTCTTATGCGAGTCCCGTTTAAGGCCACTATAACATCATCTTTCCTCAGTATATTATATGAAGGCCCGCCTTTAATAACGTCTGCTATTAGCCAGCCATAAGTTACTGGAAGTTTCATGCTTTGGGCTGTTTCGTAGTCCATGTCCCTTCCACGGATGCCCATGTAAGAGTGCCCCGTATAATTTCCATATATGACCAGAGCATATATTTCTCTAAGCAGAGTGTCTGATGGAATTGCGAAGCCTAATCCCTGCGAGTCTGCCACTATGGCTGTAGTTATTCCCACAACGTCACCATGATAATTTAATAATGGACCGCCGGAGTTCCCAGGGTTTATGGGCGCGCTTATTTGTATTATGTTTGCGATGGCGAATCCTCCGGTGTACTCCTCGGTGATGGTTCTGTTAAGGGCGCTCACAATTCCAGTTGTCATAGAACCCATCAAGCCGTAAGGATTTCCTATAGCTATAACTGGGTCGCCAACCTTTAACGTTGAGGAGCTGACAACTATGAGCGGTTTAAATTTTTCTTCTGGAGCGTCTATGACTCGAAGAACCGCAAGGTCCGCGTATGGATCGCTTCCTAGCACTTCAGCTTTGAAGGCATCTCCATCAGCGAATGTCACACTAATGGTTACCCAGTTATGAACAACGTGATAGTTTGTCACCACAACCATTATGCTAGTGGCATTGTATGTAAAGTTGTATATGAAGCCGGAGCCCTGAGCCGTTCCGCTTCGTGTTTGAACTCGAATAAGCACTATTGAATCTTTAACCGTTTCATAAATATGAGACAATGTTGTCCAGTTTTGGTAAACTGTTAGGTTTTGACATGAGGTATTTTTAAGACCCCAAAGAGCGGAGACTTGATCCCTCAGCCTTGATACTTCCGCTTTCAAATTGTTAATCTGGGGAGTCATTATGTAAGTAGCTATTGCCCCACCAACAATTAATCCAGCAATTAGCACTAAAACAAATATACCAATTGAAAAGTGTGTAGTGGGATACCCAGTCACCTTCACTCACCCAATTAAAATCAATGCATATTAATTAGATAAAACTTCTGAAATTGGCTTTTTTATTAAGTAGTTATTTTTTGTAGGAGGCTACTATGGCAAGTATAAATGATGCGCCTATTGCAGCTATGAAGGGATAATAAATTGAACTTTCATAGAAGACCCCGCCTATATATGGTGCTATTATTGAGGCGAACATGCTTATTGTCTGAGGTATTGATACCCATCTTGCCCTTATAGGTTCTGGAGCTTGCGGTCCTACTATTGCGCTCATAAGGGACCATGTTAAGTAAGAGGCCCCGCCAAGAAAAAATGCCGCCATAAGTATGTATAAGTTACCAGTTAGAATCATTATGATTAAGGATGTGCTGCACGATGCCATCGATGCTGCAAGCGCATAGCCCTTTCCCCATTTATCTCCGACCCTGCCTAATATTATGCCCAAAACCGCTGAGCCGAAGAAGGCTATGGAGCCTAAAACCCCTATTTCAAAGTCTCCATAATTATATGCATCTGCCAGAAACTGGGGAACAAAAGGGCGGAACATCATCATGACGAACATTATGGAGGCGAAGAGGGCGGATAAGCCGATTAATTTTTTGTCTCTCAAAAGTTCCGTAGTTGATGGATTCATCGGCGTTTTTTGCTGGCTAGTTGGTGCGTGTTGGCTTCTCATGAAGGCTAACACGAGGCTTGCCAAAGCGTATAGGACGAAGGATGCGTAGAAGACAGGTTGCATGCCTATTTTTCCAGCCATGTATCCGCCAAGGGCTGGAGAGAAAATGTAGCCAAAGGACCATGATGAGGATATAACTGTGAAAGTCAATGTAAGCCTATTTTTGTCCGCCGATGCTACGATGTAGGCTGTGCTTGTGGGTCCGCCGAGCCAAAACCCCCAAAGAATCATCCCAGGAAGCATCTGAATCCAGTCTTTTGCCATGGAAAAGATTATTGGGGCTGGGACCCACACAAGCCACCCAGCAATCATAATTTTCTTTCGGTCGTATTTGTCTGCAAGGACCCCAGCTAAAAGAAGTGTGACAGCTGCCGTTAAGCTTGTTATAGCGTATAAAATGCCTATCTCAACAGAACTTGCCTTAAGAGTCTCCTTCATGTAATATGGAAGAAGATAAGCGTACAAGCCATCTCCGAAGGAGCCTAAAAGGTTTGATGTGAAAATCAGTTTTAGGTCTCTGTTTAAAACTTCAATAGGCAAACCGTAGCGCATAAGCCTTCTGTAAGCTTTTGTTGACAAATGTTAGCCGCACCATGCACCATGCACGTTATCAATCGTATTGTGCAGAGCCCACTATTATCCTTAATGTTACAGAGTTGGGCGATTATAAGATAAACATGCATGAAGCTTGTATTTTGCGAACGTGTTTAGACTCTTCTGTCCACTATGTCTAAGACCTCTTGACCCGTGCCAATTAAGACCACTGGTATGCCCAGCTGATGTTCAATTTCTTTTATAAACTCTTTAGCTTCCGAAGAAAGCTCATCATATTTTCTCGCACCTTTACATTTTGGATAGACAACGTCAAGTTTTGTTAGCGCTATTTGCGTTGCTCCATTTAGCATGACAGCCCTTTTCGCTATTTCGAAGTTGAAAGGGGCTGAGCGCCTTTCCCGTCCCGTCCCAGCAGCCACCTCAAACCATCCACGTTTAACAGCCTCTTCCTTTGGAAGTTCTCCAGGTAACGGACCAGCGCCCACGCGGGTCATGAAGGATTTGAAAACTATTAAGACTTCGTCAACTTTTGTTGGTCCAACACCAGCCTCTGAGCATATTGCCGAGGCACTAGTGTCCCTTCCAGTCACATATGGATATGTGCCGTAAAAAAGCGAAAGCATGACGCCCTGTGTTCCTTCTAGCAGAACCTTCTTACCCATGTTTATTGAGCTGTTCACTTCCGCCGCCACATCCGTCAAGTATGGCTTTAGTTCCGCTATGTCCTTTGCAAGTTTTGCCGTTCTGCGGACTCGCTCCTCTATGGCTGGTCCAACACCCCAACCAGTTGTGCCTAAACCTTTAAGATGCGCGCTCGTCCTATCTTGTTCAGAGTGTTTCTCTTCAATTATTGAGGCTTGGTGGTCTACTCCAATGCGTTTTTTAACATTTGTAAGCTCCACTTCTTCTAGAAATTTTGCCACGTGAATGTTGGCGCCTGAACCAATCAGGAGGCGGCACTTCTCATATACGAAGGCTGATGGAACCATGTGGAGCGCATAACGTTTTCCCTCAACCCAGACGGTGTGTGCCGCATTAACGGAACCAGTTCTAACACAAACGTCTACCTTATCCTTCAAAGCCAGATAGGATACTATTTTGCCTTTACCCTCGTCTCCCCAGAAACCTCCAACTATAACCGTGCATGGCACTCAGCTCACCGCTCACAAAATTTGTCGAGAACTATTTAAAATTGTTTTAAGCTTTCTTGTCAAAGTTTCGCCAAAGTCTAGCTAAAAGCCATCTAAAGTTTCAGGAGCTGCAACCGTAAAATTGACTATCACCTCTTTGGTTTTGTCGATGGCGAAAACTAGCCTACTGTTTCTCCAATCTCAACAACATTTAAATCTACGAGCTTAGCCCATGCAATTTTTCTTAAAGGTATTTGAAGCATTTTGCCCTTCCCATATGACACACATCTAATAAAGACCTCCTTTCGCATCTTGTCCCTTTGAATTTCAGCCAGTTGAACGTTCACTATTACTGAGCCATCTTTCAAATGAAGATTAACATTCCTCCCAAGAAATGACCTTGCAACGTTTAGATTAAAGCTGTCCACGTCCCTTTTCACCATTCCAAGTCTCTTTCTGCTATTCTACTCCAGCACCGCCTACAAATAGGGAGCTTATCACCCTTGAAGACTATGTAAACCTCTATATCGTCGTTTTTACATTCCTTATTCCAAGGGTTTCTACAATGCTCCAAGAGGCTCACCGCCATCCATGCTCGGCTCGATGTTCTGCCATAAACCTTTTTAAAGTGTGCTATGAAAAGTACCCCTCACCAAGGGGAGAGAGATAAGTTAAAGTGAAAACTTTAAAGGGTTACAATTTCTGGCTGAATCTTTTCCTTCGTTATTTTTAGCAGGGCAACGGTTGGTTTTGTCACGAAAGGCGGGATGGGATTTGTTGGGCTTCCAGGGTTTATGAAAAGAGTGTTCCCCTCCCACTTTATGTTTGGATGATGCGTATGCCCAAAAACAAGCACGTTGAAGCCATTTTGTTTGGCTATCTCTCGCATCTTTCCCATGCCGAAAAGGGTTCCTGGGTCATGCATAACGCCAATTTTCCATTCAAAAATCTTAACAGAGTTCATTTTGGGCAGTTTTCCACGGATATCAGGATCATCCATGTTGCCGTAAACTGCCAAAACAGGGGCAAGCTGTTCCAATCTGTCTATAACCGACAAGTCAACCAAATCCCCAGCATGCACGATATAATCAACTTTTTCAAAAATTTCGAAAACCCTTCTTGGGATTTCTTTGGCGCGCACCGGTATATGCGTG
This sequence comes from Bathyarchaeia archaeon, assembly GCA_038869575.1. Classification (GTDB taxonomy): domain Archaea; phylum Thermoproteota; class Bathyarchaeia; order Bathyarchaeales; family Bathycorpusculaceae; genus JAGTQI01. Next base: position 5,043 of record JAWCQV010000009.1, read on the forward strand.
TCTGAAATGAGCCCAACATTTTTTGTTAATGGTGTTTCCCGCAGTTGGCGTAAGGCTTGCTGACTCAGCATTTTCACTGCTTCCTCTACAACATTTAAGCTCACTTATGTAGATAAATTTTCACAGCTTAGAAACAAACTTGTTTCCCTTAATGTAAAACCTTAATTCTTGGGGAAGGTCCCTTTTCACACCTATTCTGTGAGAAGTGCAGATTTCAAATTCTTCAGCTGCAGATTCTAGAATTGCTATTTCGTTTCCAATTTTTGTAACATCTAAACCGTTCTGCTTTTTCGTTATGTTTAACGCCTCTGTAAGTCTTCCAGGACCGCTTGTTAACGCGTAAATGTCTTTTATTCCTCTGTTTTTCTTCATAACTTCTATTCCTTGGAGAGGTTCCACGGCCCTTATTAAGACGGCACTAACACCGCCTTTCGGGTGGGCGACTATGTTTAGAAGCCAGTTTCCATGGACCATGTAGATGAAAGTTTTTCCAACGTCCAAATACATAAGTTCATTAAAGGCTTTTCTCCCTTCATAGGCTTTTGATGCTGGATCGTTCTCGCCATAATAGGCCTCTGTTTCAACAATCTTCCCGCATAACGTTTGACTGTTAAGCCTTCTAACAAGCATTCTTCCAAGCAGCTCTCTTGCCACGATGGCTGGGTCTCTTTCATAGAAGCTTTTAGGGAGAGGTTTCATGGTTAAAAGTGATTTCAGCGTTAGGCTTTAAATCCTTTAAACCTCTAATATAGTATTGGGAATGGGATGATAGAATCCTACGATTTCGGCGTCATGATTATAGGTGGTAAGCGCTACACAAGCGACGTTATAGTTTTTCCAGAAAAAGTTATGGGTGGATGGTGGAGAAAGGAAGGCCACAGAATATACATCGAAGATTTAAGAGAAGTTCTTAACCATAAGCCGCTTCCAGAGGTGCTTGTGGTTGGCACGGGATATTCGGGCTTGGTTGAAGTTATGCCAGAAGTCAATGATGCCCTAAAAGAGAGGGGAATAAAGCTTATCGCTCAGCCGACTGGCGAGGCCTACAAGACTTTTAACGAGCTTTTTAAGACTGGAAAAATTGTTGTTGGTGCCTTCCACTTAACATGTTGACAAGAGTTTTTCCACAAAATCTTAAATGTTCTCTGCTTATAAACTTCAGCTAAAATGGTGAGCATATGAAGACAGAACTTTTGACCGAAATTGAGGATGAAATCACAACTCTTCTAAGCGATTTAATTCGCATAAATACGACAAATCCGCCTGGAAACGAGACGCAAGCTGCAAAATACTTGGCGGAAACGTTGGAGAAGGAAGGCTTTAAATGTGAGGTTTTAGAGTCTGCCCCGGGAAGGGGAAACATTATAACACGCCTTAAGGGAACAGGCGAGAAGCCAAGTCTCCTATTGCTTTCTCATTTGGACGTGGTGGCTGCAAATCCAAAGGAGTGGAGCGTTGACCCTTTCTCAGGCTTGGTTAAGGACGGTTTTGTTTGGGGAAGGGGAGCCATGGACATGAAATCCATGACAGCCATGGAAGTCATTGTTATGAAGCTTTTGAAACGCAACAACGTCAAACTTAAAGGCGATGTCATATTGGCCGCAACAGCCGACGAGGAGAAAGGCGGAGAATATGGAGCAGGATGGCTTGTCCGCAACCACTTGGAAAAGGTTAGAGCCGAATACGTCATAAACGAGGGCGGTGGACAAGCCATCCCAATAGGTGACAAAAATGTTTTCACCATTCAGACAGCCGAGAAAGGCATCCTATGGTTTAAGGTTAAGGCGAAGGGAAGACCCGGACATGGCTCGGTGCCCGGAGCCGCTGACAACGCTATACTCCGTATGAATCGTGTCGTGGAAAGGTTGGGCAACTACCGTGCACCAGTATTTTTGACATCCACTGTTAAACAGTTTCTAGCTGTTATAGCTGAAGAGAACGCCGAGGCGAGGCAGACGCTTAACCTTTTACTTCAGAACCCAGATAGGGCCGATGAGATTTTGGACATGTTTGCCCAGAGGGATAAAGCAATGGCTGAAGAGTTCCGTGCAATGTTGAGGATGACTGTTGCGCCAACAATAATTCATGGCGGTGTCAAGGAGAACATAATCCCGTCAGAATGTGAAGCCGTTTTCGACTGCAGAATCCTTCCCGGACAGAGAACAGCTGAAGCCCTAAGCTGCATAAAGGAGCTTTTAAGGGATGTTGACTTGGAAAAGCTTGAATTCGAAATTATCCAAGCTAACGAGCCCTCAGAATCCCCTCTAGACACGCCTCTCTATGGGATTATGGTGAAAACCCTAAAAGAGTTTGAGCCCAACTGCACAGTAGCCCCAATACTGTTAACCGGCGGAACAGACTCCCGCTTTTTCAGAAACCTAGGAGCAGCATGTTACGGCTTCCAACCCGCACTTTCAGACTTGCCATACAGCGAGATTCTTAAAATGGTTCACGGCGTGGATGAGCGCATATCAGTTAAGAACTTGGTTTTTGGAGCCAGCGTCCTATACAATGTCGTTGAACGCTTCCTAACATAAAAGTTTAAGCATAGCACCAAGCTGAAGCTATAAATATAAGGGCCGTATGTTAATGCTAATGCTTCCAATAGGCTTGGAGGGTTTGTAATTATGCCTGCAATAGAGGTTGGCAGAATATGCGTTAAAATCTGCGGAAGAGAGGCAGGGAAAAAATGCGTCATAGTTGATGTTATTGATAAAAGCTTCGTGCTAGTAACCGGGCCGAAAAACGTCACGGGTGTTAAGAGAAGAAGGGCAAACATTAACCACCTAGAACCATTAGCCGAAAAAATTGACATAAAACGAGGTGCCTCAGACGAGGAAGTCATTAAAGCCTTAAAAGAGAAGGGACTTTTGGAGGCTATGGCTCAGCCTGTCAAGCCAGCTTTAGCTCCGGCCTAGCAAACTATTATTTAACTCCCTATCACATTTTCTAACATAGAGGTGTTCTATCAAAATGCCTAGAAGCATTCCCCCGTGGGAGGTTAAACGAGAACTGGTTGTTAAGGCTGAGGATGAAACAGATCCAAAATATGGCTGCAAACCTGAAGATCGCCCAGCAAAAGAATACATAAGATTCGGCGTCGTTAACCTTGACAAGCCAGCTGGACCTACAAGCCACGAAGTAGCCGCATGGGTTAAACGCATATTAGGTGTTCAGAATGTCGGTCACGGCGGGACCCTAGAAGCCTAAAAAGCTGGGGAAATCCCAACGTGACTGGCGTTCTGCCGGTAACTCTAGAGGAGTCTAGGAAGGTTGTTCAGGCACTGCTTTTAAGCGGTAAAGAATACGTGTGCCTAATGAAGCTTCATGGAGATGTGGACGAAGCACGCGTTAAGGATGTGCTGAAAGAATTTGAGGACACAATTTATCAGAGACCACCCTTAAGGGCTTCTGTTAAACGTCAACTTCGGACAAGGAGAATCTATTATATCGATTTTCTTGAAATGGATGGAAGGAACGTGCTTTTCAAGGTTGGCTGCGAAGGCGGCACGTATATTCGCAAGCTCTGCTTTGATATTGGTGAGGTTCTGGGCTGCGGGGCTCACATGCAGGAACTCCGCAGAATAAGGGCTGGACCCTTTGTTGAAGACGACAGTATTGCGACACTGCACGATGTAACTTACTGGTTCATGGAATGGCAAAAAAGCAGAGAAGACGCAATTCTCAAAAAGATTATTCAGCCTATGGAAAAAGCCCTAGCTCTCGTTCCAAAAATTTACATTAGAGATTCAGCTGTTGACGCCATCTGCCATGGTGCAAACTTAACAGCACCGGGAGTCTTATCCCTCGAAACCGGAATAAGCTCTGGCTTAGTTGTGGCAATTTTCACTTTAAAAGGCGAGGCTGTAGCGCTAGCTGTGGCAGAGGCTTCTACAGAGGAGATTATAAACATGGAGCACGGCGTTGTTGCTAAAGTTAAAAGAGTATTGATGCCAAGGGGCACCTATCCAAAATGTTGGAAGAGCGGCGAGATATAAAATGCATAGCAACAAGAACAGCCAAATAGAGCATTATTTTGTGCCTAAGCCAAAGGCGAAGCCGAAATTTGGAATAATCCAAACTAGGTTAAGGGGCATATCCTTCAAATTTTTAACAGGTTCCGGAGTCTTCTCCAAAAAACGTGTGGACCTGGGCACAAGATTACTTATAGAGGCTATGGTTCTCCCAGAAGCCGGCTGTGTTCTGGACATGGGATGCGGTTATGGGGCTGTTGGAATAGCTGCCGCGAAACTAAACCCAAAACTTCATGTGATCATGGTTGACATAAACCAAAGAGCTATAAGACTTGCAAAACACAACATCAGGCTAAACAACGTCTACAACGCCGAAGTTAGAAAAGGGCACTTATACCAGCCAGTAAAAGGCACATGCTTTAACTGCATACTATCAAACCCGCCCGTAAGCGCCGGACTAGCCACAGTAAAAGCCATAATATCAGAAGCACCCAAATACATGGTTGAAAAAGCCACATTACAAATAGTTGTAAAATCAAAAATTGGCGGAAAAAGGCTCAAAGAAATCTTTGAAGAGGCTTTTGGCAACTGCACAATTCTGGCGAGGGAAAGCGGCTACCGGGTGCTAATAGCGGAGAAAACTCACACCTAACTAATAAAAGGCTTGAAACCACCTCGCCGGAAAATCTGAGGCGATGCCCAAATTTATTAATGTAAGAACCAAAGACGTACCCAGCGACATAAAAACTCAAACAAAACATCCTTCAAATACTTACCGCTAAACTGCAAAGAAACCACCAGAAAAGGGATAATTATAAGACAGAATAAATAACCATTACGTATAGCACAATAAGTGCCGGGGTCTCCTAGTCAGGTAGGGAGCAGGCCTGGAGATTAAGCATATAGAACCATTGAGCCTGTGGCCCGCAAGGGCCGCGTGGGTTCAAATCCCACCCCCGGCGCCTCCAACATTCTTTTTAATGAACCCCCGCTACTTATGAGGAAACCTAGGGTTTCCATCCCCATCTCTAATGATGTCGTCAATGATTCAGAGCAGTTTTTGGCTCCATCGCTTCTAAGAATGTTAGTGAGACAAGGAAAATGGTTTTATGAACTGCTATGCTAGGTATCTCTATTTGCCGAGGGTTTAAACAGCTCCTTCGACGTGAAAATATGTGAAATGGTGGTGGTAACATTTGAAACGGGATCTTCGCCTGTTATTATTAGGGACTGCCCACTCGCTCAACCATTCACTTTTTGTCATCGCTCCTCCGCTTTTAACCTTGATTATGGCTGATTTGGGCGTTGAAGAATCTGTTATGGGCACCGTTTCGATGGTTGCCTCTTTCATTTATGGCTTCGGAGCTTTGATAGGCGGACCTTTAGGAGACAAGATAGGTGAAGCCAAAACAGTATTCCTTTTTCTAATATTCTCTGGATTCTCAACCTTTATCATGTTTGCGGCTGGAGCTGCCAGAAGCATTTACCTTTTCGCTTTCGCCCTTATTTTGATGGCTGTTTGGGCTAGCCTTTATCATCCAACCGCCAACTCGCTGATTTCGAAGGCTTTTGCTGGGCACGTTTCCGAGTCTATGGGGCTTCATGGTGTGGGCGGCACAGTAGGCGTTATATTGGCGCCAACAATTGCATGGTTTGTGGGTTCAGCTTTCGGCTGGCCTCTAGCCTTCGCAGTCTTCGGGATATTGTGCATATTGTTCGCTTTTCTTTTCGCAAAGGTTTTCAGTTTAAAAGCGAACAAAAATAATGGTGGGGCTTCCGGAAGCATAATTAACGCCTTTAGGATTCGTGAGCTATGGCTACTTCTAATTTTTAATGTTGCGATAGGGCTTTTCATGAAAGGTGTTGAACTATTTTTCCCCACATATCTTCAAAGGAATAGGGACGTAGACCCAATGTGGGCTTCCATCGCCTATACTTTAGTTTTAGCTTTTGGGGTCTTCGGCCAGTGGATTGGGGGAAAAACGGCTGACATGTATGGCTCTAAAAGGGTTTTAATTGTCACATCGATAGGTGTTTGCGCAGGCTTATTTTCGTTGTTGCTCTTGCCAATACACTTTATTGGGATAGCCACTTTCATAGTCCTTTACGGAATTTCCTTTTACGCCCACCAGCCAGCTCTAAACGCATTAACAGGCTTTCTATCACCTGAAAATCAGCGGGGTGCGGTTTATGGCGTCTTCTTCTTTACGTCCTTTGGCGTGGGTTCAATTTCCCAGTCAATTTCCGGCTTTATAGCCCGCATTTATGGTTGGGACGCCGCCTTTTACATAATTACGGTTTTCGCCCTAGTAGCATTAATCCTTTCGTTTAAGCTTCCAGATAAACGGGAACAAAAATAACCGCCTCTCATAAGGAAGGCATAAACGGCGATAAGATTCTATAAATTATTCCTCCAAGAAGCAGAGCCATGGCGATATCCGTAAAAGTTATTGCCAGGGCTCTTTTCCACCCAAATTCTTTTGTTAGTGCAGCGATTGTGGCTATGCATGGGATATAAACCATTATGACTATCGCGAACACAATCATCTGTAAGGCTGAAAGCGACTCAAGAGGAATTAACTGCGAAAGAAGAATTAGGGCCAGCTCCTTGCGTAGAACACCAAAAATTAGCGGGAAACCTGCCTCAACTGGGAGCCCAAGCCAACCGCTTATCAGTGGCTGTATTCCAGCCGTTATATGATTTATAAAGCCGGTAATGTTCAAGACCGTAATTGTTAGGCTTCCAGCCACAATTATTGGGAAGGCTATGTAAACAAAATCTTTTGTTCTGCTCCAAGTTTTGGTTAAGACGACCTTTAATGTGGGCTTCTTGTATGGAGGCATTTCCATTATTAAGCCGACAGGTTCGCCTGGCAAGATTTTGAAGGCTACTCTGCCAAGTATAAATATGATAATTAAGTCAAAAATGTAGATGGCTAGCGCGGCATGTAAACCAACAAATCGACCAACAAGCCCCAAGATGACAACTGTTCTGGCGGCACAAGGAATTAGCGTTACAACAAAGGCTGCCAGGAAACGTTCACGCTGTGTTTCCATTATTCTGCAGCCTATACATGCTGGGACACTGCAGCCATAACCTAAAATCAATGGTATGAAGGCTTTTCCGTGCAAACCAATTTTGTGCATTAAATTGTCCATCAGAAAGGCAGCTCTTGGCAAATAACCGCTATCTTCAAGCAAAGCTAAGATTATGTAGAAGGGAACTATATATGGCAGAGCTATGGTTATCCCCGCGGTTATTCCATCCAGCACTCCTTTAGTGATTAGGTTCCGGGCAGTTAATGGCAAAAATGCCAAGGCGCCATCAACATACAATGCGATGTTACTAAACACAGACTCCAAAAACCCGGATAGAATGCTTCCCCCAATGAAAATTATAGAGAACATTGCCAAAATAATGCCTGCCAAGATTGGATACCCGAGGACTATGTGGGTTGTTATGGCGTCAAGTTTTTGTTCGAGGCTTATCCTTGGTGGCGCCTCCACAATAGTGACTTCCTTTGCTATTTTGCTTGCAATTGAATACCTCTCAGAAGCCATTACTACGGGGGAGGGTTCACCATGCAATTTTTCCAGTTCCGCTGCTAGTTTCCCGGCGTACTTTAGGACTTCCGCTCCACCTTCATAATTTTTTAGTTTCCCAGCAACATCTGTGTCCCTTTCCAAAAGTTTCGTGGCGATCCATCTTGCTGGGTAAACCTGGCAGAGCTGTGGAAGTTTGCTCTCCGCAAGCCCTTGAAGTTTTTGCGCCCGTTTCTCGACCTCTGCTCCAAACCTAACCTTTAAGGGCTGAAGGGATTTTTCGCCACTTGCCACCGCAATAACTGTTGTAAGGAGTTCGTTTATTCCGCTTCCAGTAATTGCCACCGTAGGGACGACGGGAACGCCTAAAATCTCTGAAAGTTTTTCGACATTTACACGTATACCCTTTTTAGCCGCATAGTCCACCTGGTTTAGCGCCATCACCATTGGAGCTTCAAGCTCCAAAAGCTGCAACGTAAAGTATAGGTTACGCTCCAAGGCTGAGGCATCAACAACATTAACTATTACGTCTGGCTTCTCAATGGCAATATAATCCCGCGAAACAACCTCCTCTATAGAAAAAGTTGAAAGCGAATAAATACCAGGTAAATCAATAACACGAATCGTATAGCCCTTAAAATGTAGCGTCCCCTCTGCTCGCTCAACAGTTTTGCCAGGCCAGTTTCCAACAACCTGATTTAAGCCCGTAAGCTGGTTGAATATTACACTTTTTCCAACATTGGCGTTTCCTGCAAGAGCCACCCTCAACTGTTTAGTCATGTCGCTCATCCTTAACCGGCTTCACCAAAACCCTTGAAGCTACTCCACGCCCAAGTGCAAGAGCTACACCCCTAACCTCGATTTCGACAGGTCCGCCAAAGGAGCCTTTCCTCAACAGCTTAACTTCAACTCCGGGTGTCAGACCCATCTCTGCAAGCCTTCTGACAAGACCAAAACCGCCTAAAGCCTTGACCAACACGCCCTTTTCGCCTTCAGCCAAGTCTGTCAAGGCGTATAGTTCGCCCTCGGTTTTTGGTTTTCCTTGTCTTTGGGCGTTACGCCGATTTCCAAACATTATCTGTTTTCACCCTGCTTTTTTAACCCAAATGCTCTCGGCTTCTTTGCGGCTTATCGTCTGCTCTCTTCCAGCCACCAATAGAACAATTTCCTTCTTTTTCGCCTTCACTATGTGGACTGGAGTGTCGGGTTTTATTCCCTTAATAGCCAGCGCCGTTAGCATCTCCCTTTTTTCATTAACAATTTTGACGATGATGCATTGCTGGTTTATCGCAACTGAAGTCAGCGAGCAACACTCCACATCGCTAACTTCGCCGCTTGCAGTTGGTATGGGATTTCCATGCGGGCAAAATTTTGGATAACCAAGCCTCCTCTCTAAAAGGGATAGAACATCATCTGTCAATGCGTGTTCAAGCCTACAGGCACTTTCGTGAACATTGCTCCACTCAGCCTCCAAAATGTCTGTGAGAAACCTTTCGGCAAGCCTATGCCTCCTAATAATGTTTAGGGCTAGTCTTTCGCCTTCTGCGGTAAGCTTCACGCCCCTATATGGTGTGTGTTCTACAAGTCCATGCTTCTCAAGATGTGCAATAGTATTCGTTATAGAGCCTGGCACAACGTTTAGTTCCTCAGCTAACTCCTTTGTTCTGGCAACCCCGCTTTTCTTCTGAAGCTTATAAATGGCTTCTATATACTCCTCGGCTTCATGGGAAAGCTCTAAAGTCAAACC
>JAWCQV010000010.1:0-13266 GCA_038869575.1 Bathyarchaeia archaeon
GTGGAAAGGTCAACGCGAAGCCAAGTTGCGAAAGTTCGAAGTTTACGGGACCGTTATCCACAGATTGTTGATCCTATGATGAGGACTGCTCGCGAGATAGTGTTAAGAGCCATTGAAGCCTTAAAAGATGGAGACTTAGAAACCGTCGGGGAACTGATGGACATAAACCATGCACTGCTTTATGGATTAGGAGTTTCAGACGAGTCTTTAGAGTGGCTTATCAATGCTGCCCGTAAAGCAGGCGCGTTAGGCGCGAAACTGACCGGTGCGGGAGGCGGTGGATGCATGATAGCCCTTGCAAGCAAAGATAGAATTGGAAACGTTTTGGAAGCTGTGCAGAGGGCTGGCGGAAACGCCTTCCTAGCAAAAAAAACGGATGAGGGGGTTAGAATTGAGCCTACCTAGACCAACTGTTCTAAAGATCGGCGGCTCCGTTATAACAGACAAAAACAAAGAACTAGGAGTTCAAATGGAAGCCATAAGCCGAATAGCAGATGAAATACTGGAGGCAAACACTAAAAATCTAGTAATTGTGCATGGCGGCGGAAGTTTCGGCCACCCGGTGGCACAAAAACACGCAGTAAAAGAGGGTTTCAAAGATGAGTCACAAATAATAGGGTTTGCAGAAACCCACCATGTCATGACCGTGCTTAACGGGCTTTTCATGGATGCCTTAATATGGCGTGGCATTCCAGCAGTAAGCATTACGCCCTCTTCATGTATAATGACTCGGAATGGCAGAATAACGCGTTTTGAAGATTCTCCACTAAAACAGTTAATGAAAATGGGTTTTATTCCAGTCCTTTACGGAGACGCTGTCTTTGACACAATGTTGGGCTTTACAATATTGTCTGGAGACCAGCTTGTCGCTTTCTTAGCCATGATGTTTAACGCAAAAAACATAGTGGTCGGCGTTGATGTGGATGGATTATACGACGCTGACCCGAAGACAAATGAGAAAGCCAAAATGTTTGACCATCTAACTTTAGCGGAGCTTAGAAATGCCCAGAAACTTTTGAGCGGGTCAAACGCATGCGACGTTACTGGGGGGATGGCAAATAAAATCATCGAGCTTATACCTGCTATAGAACATGGAATCCCTGTCTTAATGGTTAATGCTACAAAGCCCAAAAATATCTATAAGGCCCTTAAGGGGGAACGGGTTAGGGGTACACTTATAGAGAAGGAATAAGATTGGCTGAAAAAACAAAGCAGCGTAAAGCAGACCACATCCGCATAGCGGCAACCTACAATGTTCAAGCAAAAAATATTACAACAGGATTTGAAGACGTGTACTTCGTTCACAGAGCCTTACCGGAAATCAATAAGGACGAGATAAATCTTTCAACAAAGGTTTTCAACCACAAGTTTTCAGCTCCGATAATAGTAAGCGCCATAACTGGTGGAACAAGTGAAGCTAGAAAAATTAACGCTACAATAGCCACAGTTGTTGAGGAATTCGGATTAGGAATGGGCGTTGGAAGCCAAAGGGCAGCACTGGAAGACCAAAGACTGGAGAAAACCTTCGCAATAGTAAGAAAAATGGCGCCAACAGCCTTTTTAATGGCAAATATAGGTGGAATTCAACTAGCTAAAGGATACAGCATTAAAGAAGCAAGGAAAGCCATAGAAATGATTGACGCTGATGCTCTAGCCATTCACTTAAACCCCCTCCAAGAGGCGGTGCAACCGGAAGGGGAAACCAGCTTCAAGGGAGTCCTAGAAAAGGTAGGCGAAATTGCCAAAGAACTTGATAAACCAGTAATTGTAAAGGAAACAGGGGCAGGTATAGCCGCTGAGGAAGCAAAAAAGCTCGAAGCTGTAGGCGTTAAAGGCATCGATGTAAGCGGTGCAGGCGGCACAAGTTTTGCTGCCGTGGAGTATTATCGGGCAAAGAATAAAAGAAACTCTTACAACTGCAAATTGGGCGAGGTTTTTTGGGATTGGGGGATTCCAACAGCGGTAAGTATAGTTGAAGTTGCACAAGCAGTCAGCATTCCAATTATAGCCTCTGGAGGAGTGCGCAGCGGATTAGACGCCGCTAAAGCTCTATCATTAGGAGCAAGCCTCGCGGCCATTGCACAACCAGTTTTGCAAGCAGCTATTGAAGGTGTTAGAGAAACGAGGAAAGCATTGCGTATGCTAATAGAAGAGCTTAGAAACACCATGTTCCTCGTTGGAGCAGAAAATGCTCAAAAATTACATAAAGTGTCCCTTGTAATTGTAGGGAAAACGGCCGAATGGTTGAGGCTTAGAGGCTTTGACTTAGAAGGCTATGCAAGAAGAGGTGAAAGCTAACCTTGAGTTTCAGTATTGAGAGACTTCTTGAAGAAAAGGCAGCCGTTATTAACAAGGTTATTGAAAAGTATATTCCGAGAATTTTCTCAAAGGAAGCTGTCATCTTTAAAGTAAGCCCGCCAAGGTACGCATATAACATTGAAGCAATAAACAAGGCTGTGGCTGAACCGATTTGGGAGTTTCTAGATAGAGGCGGAAAAAGGTGGCGCCCAGCTCTTTTCTTGCTCATATGCGAGGCTCTAGGCAAAAACCCTGAGGATTATGTGGACTATGCCATAATTCCAGAAGTTGTGCACAACGGAACACTAATGATAGACGACATCGAAGATGGCTCTGAATTCCGCAGAGGCAAGCCTTGCACTTACAAAATTTATGGCTTAGATATCGCTATAAATGCTGGAAACACTATGTACTACCTTCCACTTTTGCCTTTGATGAAAAATCGTAAAAGTCTAGGCTCCGAGAAGCTTGCGAAAATTTACGAAATTTATGTGCAGGAGATGATAAACCTCAGCCTGGGACAAGCCATGGACGTAGCTTGGCACAAAGACCTAGCGAATGCCGACCAGTTAAAGGAAGGAAATTACTTGCAGATGTGCGCGTATAAAACTGGAACCTTGGCGAGAATGGCTGCTAAAATCGCTGCTGTGATGGCAGACGCCCCTGATGAACTGGTTGAAAAGCTTGGGCACTTTGCAGAAAGTATTGGAATAGCCTTCCAAATACAGGATGATGTTTTGGATTTGATCGGAGAGGAGTTTGCCGAGAGAAAGGGTGGAAGGGGACAGGACATAACGGAGGGAAAACGCACCCTTATAGTGATTCATACATTAAATGTTGCAAATTCTAAGGACAGAAAAAGGCTTATTGAGATTTTAAAGATGCACACCTCAGACCAAAGGTTGAGAGATGAGGCAATAGCTATAATACAGAAGTATGGCTCAATCGAGTATGCGAAAAACTTTGCCAAGAAAATTGTGGAGGAAAGCTGGAAAGAAGTGGAAAAACTTCTTCCAGAGTCAGAGGCGAAGGAAAAGTTAAACCTCTTTGCGAGATTCCTCATTGAGAGGAAAATTTGAAGCGCCGTGTTAAGCCTTGAGTCAAATTAGAAATGACGCAGAATTAAAGGAGACTATTCGAAAGTTCGCGTTATTGAACGCCATAAAACATGATGGAAAGGCCCAGACAGGACCGGTTTTGGGAAAGGTTTTAGCCGAAAACCCAGAACTACGAGCTAGAGCAAGGGATCTAACAGCCCTTGTAAAAGAGGTTATCGATGAAGTTAACAGTCTTCCGTTAAGTGACCAAATGCGCATTGTAGAGGAAAAGTGGCCAGAAACCCTTGCAAAAGAGAAGGTTGAAGAAGAGAAAAAGCTTCCTCCACTGCCAAACGTTGACAAGTACCGGCAAGTTGTTACACGTTTCTCGCCAAATCCCGACTGTGTTTTGCATTTAGGCTCTGCCAGAGCTATAGTGCTCTGCTATGAATATGCTCGCATGTATAATGGCAAGTTTATTTTACGCTTTGAGGACACCGACCCTAAGCTGAAAAGGCCTGTTCTAGAGTTTTATGACAGAATTAGAGAGGACTTGGAATGGCTTGAATGTAAACCTGATGAGGAGTACATCCAAAGCGACAGAGTTCCTATATATTATGAATACGCGGAAAAGCTGCTAGGAGATGGTAATGCTTACGTCTGTACATGCCAACCGCAAGCCTTCAGAGAAAAAGTGCTAGCCCAGAAGCCTTGTCCATGTCGCGACTCACCGCCAGAAGAGCACCTTGAAAGATGGCATCGCATGCTGGAAGGCTTATACAAGGAAGGTGATGTGGTAGTACGAATTAAAACAGACTTAACCCATCCAAACCCAGCGGTTAGAGATTGGCCAGCTTTACGCGTAATAGACATCGAAAAATATCCACATCCACGAGTTGGGGCAAAATATCGTGTTTGGCCCCTCTACAATTTTGCATGCGGATTAGATGACCATTTAATGGGCGTAACCCACATAATTCGCGGTAAAGAACACTTGACAAACATGGTCAGGCAGGAGTATATGTATAGGCATTTGGGTTGGCGCTATCCCGAGGCAATCCATTACGGTAGACTGAAAATTAAGGGCGCGCATTTAAGCAAGTCGAAAATCGTTCAAGGGATAAGGGAAGGCCTGTACAAGGGATGGGATGATCCAAGACTGGCAACGTTTGCAGCTTTAAGAAGACGTGGAATAACCCCAGGAGCCATTAAGAAGCTCATAGTTGATGTCGGCCCGAAAACTTCCGATGTCGTTTTAAGCTGGGAAAATCTTTACGCTTTCAATCGCAAAATATTAGATCCGAAAGTGAATAGATATTTTTTCGTGCCAAATCCGGTTCAGCTTTCGGTTAGGCACATTCCACGAACATTTAGAGTCGGGCTTCGTTTACATCCCGAATATCAAGAAAGAGGTTTCAAAGAATATGTCATAAGACCATCCGGGCCTGACGGAGAAACTCTATTTTGGATTTCAAAAATGGATTTGAAAGATTTGGCTACTGGAAGGGTCGTTCGGCTCATGGAGTTGTTTAATATAAAGATCGAACGTGTGGAAGCCTTTTCCGTGGAGGCAGCATTCAAAAGCGAGTCTTATGAAGAGGCGAAAAAGGCTGAAGCTCCTCTGATTCATTGGGTGCCGATGGGGATGGATATGCCTTGTCAAGTTATAATGCCAGACGCCACCATAACTGAGGGAATAGCCGAGAAGGCATGCAAAGACTTAAAGCCAAATGATATTGTTCAGTTCGAAAGATTCGGCTTCGTCAGAATAGACGTGGTTGACGCAAAAATCACGGCATATTATGCGCATAAATAGGGAGGACCCTGGATGCGTAAGCAGAATAAAGTTGTTTTATGGCCGATATACTTCGATTCAACTAAAACTAGAGGGGATGGGAGAAAAGTACCGAAAAGCTTGGCTGTGCCCTCTCCTAAAACCACAGAGCTTAAAGAAGCCGTGGAAAAGCTTGGGTTAGAATGTGAACTCGTGGCGGATGCAAGTTACCCTAGGACGCCTTGGCTTAAAACTGGTATGCTCCTAGTGGCAAAAGAAGAGGCGAAAAACCAGTTACTTAAGAAGATTGCAAGGCAGTTGCAGAAAATTCGCAGCGCAACGGTTACTGTGAAATCTGTTTAGGCTTAGCTTACCTCTTCTTCGCCTATTAAAACTGCGTTTATCACACCATTTTGACCGGGTCTAGATGTTACACGCGCCAAGCCCAGCGACGTTTCTATTATGGCACCCTTTGTTATTACGCCCCTCCTATCGTAGTCGACGTTCGCCGGGTTTTTGACAACTCGCAGGATTTCGGCTTTTCCAGTTTTACCAGTTTTTAAGTCTGTTACACACGCGTATTTTTCGCTTAAAACTTTTATTTTTATGTTGCCGCCCCTTCTTCGCTCGATTTTTCTTTTAGGTTCGCCTAAAACTGTTTCCACCGGGAATGAGCCTTGCTCAAATTTTCTTTTACTACGGTACGGTCGCCTTTTTCCTCCTGTGGGTTTCCTCTTGTGCAAATCGCCGTGCCAAACAGACATTTTAATCATCTCTTTTGGTGCTGGTTGCTTTAAGCTTGTTCACTATCACGCTAATTTGCATATAAACCTATCCGTTTCAAAAGGACTAGCCGTTTAAAGTTGGGCTTTGTGCGACGTCTTTTAGAGCTTCCTCACCTTCTAAAATCTTTTTCAATTCCCTCTTCATGGTTGGTATGTCGTGGCTTAGACCAAAATAATCCGCAAAGTAGTCTGTTGTCTTCAAAATGGAGGCGCGCCCTTTACGTTCCACGGTAACTAAGCCCATTTCTTTTAGCAGTTTAATATGTCCATAGGCGTGATGACCCCGAACTTCAACAACCCGTTTCTGTGAGACTGGTTGTCTTAAGGCTATGTAAGAAAGCGTTTTTAACGGTCCAGTGGAGAGTAGCGGCCTCTTGACAAGTTTTCGAACATGTGGTGTAAATTCTGCTTTAAGTTGTAAAACGAATCTCTCATCCTTCAATTCAAGTATCTCAAGGGCTGTGTCCCTTTTGGTATATTCTTGTGCCAGCATTTTTACAAGCTTTTTAGCCTTATTTTTTGAACGAGTTTTCAGAACTGAACATAACTCTGAAAGATGCAAAGGGCGTCCGGCAACATACAATGCAGCCTCGACCAATGCAAGATCGCTGACGGCTTTTTCTCGTCTATTTTGTGTACTTCCTTCCGCGTTATCAGGTCGGGCTTTCATTTCTTGCAGCGTTTGCTCCCCCTATAGTTATGTATATTTCTTCCATTTCTTCGTCCTGCCAAAGGCTTACTTTCCCCTCTTGAGCCAAGAAGAGCAGAAGAATAAAGGTGCGTATGGCTTCTAGACGCGCCAATCCCCTGATTATGGTTGAGAACTGAATTATTCCAGCACCTTTCACCATTTCAGAGAGGGACTTGTAAAGCCTTTCCATTTGAAGCTCGATTTCCATGAGATAATAGTCTATTTGTGGGAAAATTTCAGAAGGAGTTGGCAGAATAGGTTCGGCCGGAGCTTTTTCTAGACGGAAGATCATCTCACCCTTTAAAACATCATCTAACACTTCTAAAAGGTGGCGTATGGTTGTCGATGTTAACTCGTGCCTCAGCGGCAGAAAAAGCGGCGGTGGGATAATATCTAAAGGAGCTTTTGGCGGTGGCGGCGGCTCCTCAAGTTTTAGAAGAAGCTTCGACTTCATTAGATATATGAGGGCTGAGGAATCCAGGGCAATGCCTGAAGCCCTAAAATCAATTTGCCCAGTCTTCTCCATTTCCTCAAGGAAAGTTGTCAAAAGATATGCTATGTTTATGTTCCACGGGGTAAGTTTCTCGAGTTTGTGAAACTCGAAGAGAATATTCCAAGGAGGACGAAGATAGAAGGGCTTTTTGATCGTTGCAGCCATTCTAGCTTGGC
This sequence comes from Bathyarchaeia archaeon, assembly GCA_038869575.1. Taxonomy (GTDB): domain Archaea; phylum Thermoproteota; class Bathyarchaeia; order Bathyarchaeales; family Bathycorpusculaceae; genus JAGTQI01. Next base: position 7,255 of record JAWCQV010000010.1, read on the forward strand.
ACCTCTAGAAACTTGGCTGAAACAACATATGATACGCCGTTACGCCCGTAAATACCATAAACCCTCTGGGCTTTGTTGATCATTTCAGGCTTTAACGTTATTACGATAAATTGGGCTTTCTCGGATTCCTCCAGCAAGACGTCAGCAAGCTTTGACACGTGGAAAGGATCTAAATGCGCGTCAATCTCGTCTAGTATATAGAAGGACGCTGGTGTGAAGTCCTTTATAGCGAAGAGGAAGGCTACAGCTGCCACTGAGCGTTCACCGCCGCTGGCGCCGCTGACCACTATTGATGGCTTGTTAGGGAATTGGACAATCATGTCTATGCCGCCATAAAAGGGCTCTTCGGGATTCTCCAAAATTAGGTTAGCTACCCCGCCTCCAGTAAGTTCGGAGAAGTACTTTCGTAGGTTTTGGTTTATTTTTTCAAAGGCCTCCATGAACACCTTGTGCTTTTTGCTTTCAATTTCTTCCATGAACTTTATTATGGCTTGCTTCTCCCTCTCAAGCTCATTCATCCTTAAAGAAAGTTCTTTATAACGGGAAATTTGCTCGGCATAATGGGAGAGGGCAAGCTGGTTAACGCCGCTTATCCGCTCCAGTTCAAATTGGAGCATCTGCAGGGAAGCTTCAGCCTCTTCAACTTCATCAGCTGTGACTTCTAATGGTTTTTCGTAGCCAAACTGTCTAAGCTGATTCTGCCACTGTCCCAGCTGTATCATGGATGTCTGGATGTTCAGCTGGTACTGGTTTAGCAGCCGGTCGATTTCCTCATATTCAGCTTCGATTTTGCGGAGTTCCTTGTCTATTTCATCTATTTGATTTGAGAATTTTTGAGCCTCCTCCTTTGCTGATAAGACAGATTTTGATAGCTCAATGCGGCTTTTTTCCAATTCTGCCAGCTCTTGCTTTAGTTTTTCCCTTTCTTGGAGTGCCTCCTCAACTTCGCCTTCAACTTTTCGCAGTTGCTGTTCAACCTTTGCAAGTTGAATTCTGGCATTTTTGTAGCCCACTCTTAAAACATTGTCAAACTGCGATTGAAGTGTTAAAATTTCTGTTTGCACAGCTCCAAGCTTCTGCCTCAACGTGTTTATTTCTTCTGCCAGTTTTTCACGTCTAACTTCCATTTCTTGAATGTTTGCAGGGTCAACCTTACGCCTTAGGCTGGCCAACTCCCTTTGAAGTTTGCTTATCTCCTTTTGAAGCGCGCTTCTCTCAGCCCTATAAGTCCATATCTTTGCCTTTTCAGCCTCGATTTCGCCTCTAATACGTTTCATGCTGGATTCTATTCTTCTAACGTTTGATTTTGTTCTTTTTATACTTCTTTTCAGGCGGGAAACTTCCCTATCAAGTGTTGTAATGGCTTCTGATAAGCGGGCAATTTCAACACGAGTTCTGTCTATTTCCTCTTCAAGAGTTGCTATGTCGCTTCCACGTCTAGAAAGGTGCTGTTGTAAAGCTCTAACAGCTTCATCTAGACTTTTTATCGCCGCCTCGCTTGGTATTATGGCGGAAAAGTCTATTGGTGCACGATAATATCCACTTTCTAAGGCGCCGCCAGGCTCAAATAGGTCGCCGTTTACTGTGACTACACGGTAGCCTTTACTCGAAAGTTCGAAGGCTGATTTGTCTTCTTGAACAACAAGAGTGTCGCCAAAAACAAAGTAGACAGCCGGCTCATACTGTTTGGTGCACTTTACAAAGGAGAAAGCGGCGCCGCTAACATTCCCGCCTTCTGGGACTTTTATCGGTTTTGCAGCTGAAACTGCTTCTAGCGGTATTATTTTTATCCTTCCAAGCTTCATTCTGCGAAGGGTTTCTGTGCATGTGAAAGCCGCGTCGAAGTCTTTAACAACTAGGGCATCCAGCCATCCTCCAGCCGCAACTTCGACCGCTTGCTGATAAGTCTTGTCAATTTTGATTAAGTTTCGTAGACGCCCGTAAACGCCCTGAATAACGCCTAACTCGCCAAGCTCCTCTATGCTTTTTAGGGCTTTTTCTTCTGCAGCAACAGTTTCTGCAAGCTCCCTTTGTGTTGCAAACTCTACAACGGCTTCACGGGCTGATTCGGCTATTTTTCCAGCTTCTGTTATCTCCCGCTCTATTGCTTCTTTTTGGGCTATACGGCGCTCAAGAACACGCTCCAGATTTTTGAGCTGCGTTTTCTGCTCTTTCTGAACTTTTATCAGTTCTGCCATGGATTTTCCAAGTTCGGCAAGGGTTGAGGCAAACCTTTCTTTCCGCTCATTCAAGTCCCTAAGTCTTCTTTCCCGAATTTTGATGGCGGTTTGGCTTTTCGCGTGTTCAGACCTAAAAAAGGCCAGCCGCTTATAATCTCTGTCAAGTTGGAGCTCTATTTCGCGGATTTTCTTACTGTTTTCGCCTATGCTCTCTAAAAGTTGAGCCGCCTCTTGTGCAAGTGTATCATGTTCCACTTGTTTAGAGTTAATTTGGCTCATCATGCGTTCATATTCGCTTCTTAATCGCCTAATTTTCAGCCGGTTTTCGCGGATTTCGTTGCGTATCGACTGGTATTGCTGGAGGCTGTTTTCTCTAACCCTCTTCAATGCTTCTAGGCTTGTTTTTCCAGAGCTTATTTTGGTAGCTAGTTCTGTAAGCTTTGATTTCAGTTCACCTATCTTCATTTGAACCTTGAAAACCTGCGAGCCGCCTTCTTCGACAATTTCTGAACTCAGTTTTCGCCATTCGCCCTCGATCTCTCTCCGCTTCTGCCTGTAATGGTCACGGAGCGCCCTAATTTTGTCTAGCCTGCTTTTAATTTTCTCAGCTTGAATGGAGTCTTTCTTGATCTTTTCTCGTATTTGTGCAATGTCATGTGAAAGCTTAACAGCCTCATACTTTTTTATCTCATTTTTTATAAAGTTGTACCGCAGCAGTTCATTACGTTCCCTCTCCAAATCTTCAACTCGCTTTTGAACCTCGTCTATTCTCCCCATGGCGGTGCGTATGGAAATGTCTGCTGCCCTAAGCTTTTCTTCCGCTTCAGCTTTTTCTGAATCGTATTGGGCTATCCCAACAAGGTCTTCAATTATTTTCCGCCTTTCCATTGAAGAGATATCTGTTAGACGAGTTATAGTGCCCTGCAATATTATGTTTTGGCTTGTGGAGCTTATACCAGCCATTGAGAGTATTTCCATTATGTGAACTCTTGAAATTCGCCTTCCATTAAGTCTATAAACTGACTGCCCGTTTCTGTAGACTTCGCGGGATATTGTAACTGTTGCCGTGTCGACTGGTATACGCCCATCAGAGTTGTCAAATTGTATAATGACCTTAGCCATCTTTGACCTTTCCAATTCTGCTTTCTCTGAACCGTGGAAAATGAGTTTTGCAGCATTTTCCGCCCGGAGCCGCTTAGTGCTTAATTCGCCTAGGGCGAACAAAACAGCGTCAACAATATTTGTTTTCCCGCTTCCATTTGGGCCCGTTATGGCAGTAAAACCCTTATCTAGGACTATTTTCGCTGCCTGCCCGAAGGATTTGAAACCTTTTATTTCTATTTTTTTGATATAGGGCATTAAGTTAAGCCCTCACTCTAGATTAAACTTTGAATATTATGTTTGGAGAGATTTCTCTGCGATTGTGCTATAAAGGTTTGCATTCTTATGTTTTAACAATTATGCACTTTTTAACGCTACTTTTCAGGCTTATAACCATATTTTGTAGCCATTTTCTTGACAAAATCCTTGAGGCGTTCATCGTCACCGTAAACAAGTAAGCAGCCGTCACTTTGCACCCCAAACGAAAGGTTTGATTCTCCAGCCAAGGTTTTCAAAGCCTCTATGGGCATTTCCTTTGAAGGTTTAATGCGTAACCAGCGTTGGTCTCTTGGCAGTCCGGGAACGAATCTGTTTTCCTTTTCTTCCTCATCTAAAACTTTTCTGCTGGCTTCTTCAAGCTTTTTAATCCACGCCTCAACGTATTTGTCGCCGAACTTTTGCCCCTCTGTTATGAGGTAAGCTTCAACATTGTTTAGACATTCCTCAATTTTTTGGCTTGTTTCAAGACTTGCAGGATCAGCCTTTAAAACATTGATTAATGTTTTGGCACATTTCAAATCGTTAAAAATGTCTGCTGGAACCGAGACACCCCTTTTCTTTAGATCTGTAATCATCTCTTCTAAAACTTTCCATACAGCCAAATAACCCAATTTTCCACCAATCTTTAATTTAATTTCGAACTATAAAAGGCGTTTTTATCAAGCAACGTCTGATAATGATAGAGAATTGCTAGACTCTTCTCCCTCTTCTTCCACCTGGCCTTCGTGTTCCATCATGTGGTATGGGCGTTACCTCTTCTATTCTCCCAATGCGGAATCCAGCTCTGGCTAGGGCTCTTATGGCTGCCTGGGCGCCTGGTCCTGGCGTCCTTGGTCCTGGACCGCCAGGGGCCCGGACTTTTATGTGGATGGCTGTTATTCCCTTGTCTTTGGCTATTTCCGCTGCTGCCGAAGCTGCCCTCATGGCGGCGTATGGAGACGACTCTAATCTATCGGCTTTCACAAACATTCCACCGGAGGTTCTGGCTATAGTTTCTGCTCCTGAAAGGTCTGTAATGTGAACGATTGTGTTATTATAGGAGCTATATATGTGAACTACGCCCCATTTTTCAGTTTTTTTCGTTGTGGTTGTTCCGCTTGTGCCTGTGCTCATCTTATTCTTCTCCCCTCTCCCTTCCAGTTTTCTTTACAGTTTGCGCTTTGGAGGTAACCGCTATCATTTGACGTATTGGGTGGCTTGGATTTGCTAAGGGACTATCTGGTGCGTAAGCAATTTTCCCCTCATCATCTCTTGTCACAAGATAGCTTGGAACTGTCACACGTTGGTCGCCTATTACTATGTGTCCATGGGTTATTAGCTGTCTAGCATGATAAATTGACCTGGCTAGTCCTTTTCTAAAGATTACTGTTTGGAGACGCCTTTCAAGTATATCCTCAACCGTTAGATCCAAAACGTCGTCTAAAACTGCCGTTTCATGAATTATTCCAAGTTTCTTTAAGCGTGATAGTAGCTCCTTTTCCATTTTTCTCCTCTCTTCGGGCGCCTTACCGATGAGGGAGCGGGCTATCCCTCTAAATTTTGAAAGCATGGTTTTATGGCGCCACAACTCACGCTTATTTCTCAGACCATACTGCCCCAAAAGTTTAAGCTCTTCTTGGAGAATATCCGTTCGCCACGGGAAACGCGGAGTTTCATACTTCTTTTTTTGCTTTTTAGGATCCCCCATGGCTACTTGCCACCGCCCCCCGGCTTTGCGGCAGCCTTTTTCTTTACCCCAACGGCTTTGCCCGTTCTCCCTGTTGTTCTTGTTCTTTGCCCTCTAACCTTTAATCCATAAGCATGCCGGTATCCACGCCAAGACCTCAGCTCCTTCATTTTCTCTATATCCATTTTTGTCCTGAGGAGTAGGTCGGCACTTATGAGGTGCATGTCCTTCCCGGTTTCCAAATCCTTCCGCCTGTTCAACATCCAGCTGGGCAGTCCATATTTTGTTGGTTCTTTTATAATTTCCTCTACTTTTTCAACTTCCGCCTCTGTCAAGAAGCCAGCCCTTAGGTTTGGGTCTATTCCAGCTTTCTTGAGTATGGCGTTGGCCAGGCTTAGGCTTATGCCCTTAATCTTTCTCAGAGCATAGGGCACTTTCAGAGTGCCATCTACATCAGTATCCGTTATTCTCAGTATGTGACGGAATTCTCTGGCTGTTTGGCTTGACATTCTATACATCCGTTTCCCGTTTGCAAACTAGAAGTTAATCATATTTTATTTAAACTTTCCTAGTCTTATGGAACCGAAAAACACTTAACAAGACCTTTGGAAAGCATTTAAATGGGCTGAAAATGAGCGGAACAATGCTTGAAGATGCTATTTCAGAAGCCTTCCGAAAGAAAGGTTTCATAGTTTTTACGAGGCAAAACCACTGTGATGTTTTGGCTGTCAAACCAGACATGGGTTTGGCTTATCTCGTGGAATGCAAAGATTACACGTTATCCCG
>JAWCQV010000011.1:0-11931 GCA_038869575.1 Bathyarchaeia archaeon
AGCTGCCTGGCGGCATTACCAGAAATGCGGGAACGTACTCTAATTGTGAACTCTTTCTCCAAAACTTATGCTATGACGGGCTTAAGGATTGGATACGTTTACGGTCCTAAAGAGTTGATCGCTCCACTATGGCTATGCCACCAGTATCTTGTTGCGTGCGTAGATACTATTGCTCAGTATGCTGCATTAGCCGCCTTAAAGGGGCCGCAAGACTTTGTTAAGGAGATGGTAGCCGAGTTCGATAAACGAAGACAATTTGCTTTTAAGAGGTTAAACGAAATTGAAGGATTTAAATGTGTTCTTCCTAAAGGCGCCTTTTACATTTTCCCGAGCATAAGGGCCTTTAATATGCCTTCAGAGGAGTTCGCCCAACTACTACTTAAAAAAGCACATGTTGCAACTGTTCCGGGCTCAGCCTTCGGCTCCTACGGTGAAGGGTACGTTAGGATTTCTTACGCTGCAGCTTATGAACAATTAGAAGAGGCATTTAACCGGATAGAGAAGGCTACAAAAAGGCTAAAAGACTACCTTTAGAGCTCTTCCGCTTTTTCCTTTAATTTGCCAAACAGTTCTGGACGCAAATCTTTCAATGTTGGAACGAAAGCTTCCACAGACTTTATATCTGTATAGTTCACCTCGCCGATCACAAGATCTTCCTCATCATATTTGGCCTTGGCAATAATTTTCCCGTTTGGAGCTATTAGTCTGCTTCCACCCCAGAATTGTAATCCATCTTCTATACCCACAAGGTTAACATAAGCCAGAAACGCTGCGTTCTCAATGGCCCTTGCGACCGTTAAAGTCTCAAAAAATGATTTTCGAACGGCCGGCGATGCTGAAACGCAAACTATAATCTGTGCACCTTCCAAGCGTGTTAGACGACAAACTTCTGGAAAGAAGATGTCATAGCATATAATTAGACCAATTTTTCCAATGCCTGTACTAAATGCACCGACATGATATCCTGGTCTAAAATATCTCTTCTCTTCGAAAACGCTGTGGGTTGGTAAGTGTATCTTTCTATATTTTCCTATGTAACCTTCAGGTCCAACGAGAACCGCTGAGTTATAGATCGTTGCTTGCGTTTTTTCGCTAAGTTCCGGCATCCCAAAAACTATGTGGGTTTCATGCTTTTTTGCAATTTTTATTACAGCGTTTGTTGATGGCCCAGGAATTACTTCCGCTAAATCAAAAAGTTCATCTCTTACAGTATACCCTGTTAGTGAAAGTTCAGGAAAAATAACTAATTCTGCGCCATCTTGCTTTGCTTTTGCGGCATATTCTTCAATTCTTCTTATGTTTGCCTTTTTGTCTCCCCTTTGGCAGCTTATCTGGGCCAAGGCGATCAAGAATTTTTCCTTCACATTTCTCCTTCCTTATCCTGTGAATGGTATTCTAAAGTCAAATCCAACAGTCCTATATTGAAGTTTCGTTGTTAAGGGAGTTCTTCTTTTGTGTTCCATTTTTCGCCATCGCTCCTCCACCCTCTTCACTAACTCTCTTTGTAGGCCTAGTTGCTTTGCTATCTCCTCCGTTTTCATGAAATGCTCAAGCCCGTATAGGATAAGGTCCAATACCTCATATTTTATTCCCAGCTCTTCTTCTGCTGTCTGGCCAGGCCACAAGGCCGGGGATGGCGGTTTTTCCACAAGTTCTTTTGGTATACCCATGTGACTTGCAAGCTTTTTTACCTGAGTTTTGTAGAGGTCCATTATGGGGGATATATCTGCTGCAATATCCCCCCATTTTGTAAAGTACCCCATCATTGCTTCTGATTTGTCTGAACTTCCGCACACTATTAAGTTTAGTTTGTTGGCATAATAGTAAATGTAGAGCATTCGTGTTCGGGCTTTCAAGTTGCCTTTGGAGAGCTTATCTTCAGCATCAAAAATTGGTATTGTTTTTTTGAACGCCTCCAATGCTGGCGTTATGTCTATGGTTTCTGTTTTTAGTCTGAATTTTTCTGCCATAAGCTTCGCGTGCTCCATGTCTCTTGGGTTATATGTTTCTTTCTCTGGGAGTATGAGCCCCAAAACCTTGTTTCCTCCAATGGCTTTTGCGGATAGTGCCGCCACTGTGCTGCTATCTATACCTCCAGAAAGTCCTAAGACTATGCCGTTAGCCTTCGCCTTTTCTACATAATCCTTTATGAAACGCCGTATTTTTTCTTCCACTTCCGCCCAGTCTAGTTCCAAAACTGATGGTGCCAGTTTCAAAGTGTGCACCCTCAATGTTTATGGAATGAGGCAAGTATTTAAGGACGAAGATGGGATAATGAATAGGTATACCTTAAATACTATGCGTGAAGGATTGACGTATGGGGCGTAGAAGGCGGAAGGTTGTCCGTATTCCAAAGAAGCGTTTGCCAAAATTCTTCTCTTGCCCTATTTGTGGAAAGGCGTCGGTTCGTGTTGAAATGTTTCGGGATGAAGGAAGAGCAATGGTAAGCTGTGGCAGCTGCGGCGCGAAGGAAGAGTTTCCAGTCAAGGGTGCCCTCGGCGAGATAGACATATACTGCATGTTTACCGACAAAATCTACGCTGGTGCTAGAAGATTGCCATCCCCAGAGGTTAAGGAAACAACTTAAAAGGATGGATGGCCCTTGATAGGAGCTGTTGAAAAATATTTGCTGGATAAAATCAGAACGGAAGGTTCAATTCATATAACCCTAATCGACCCCGAAAAAGTCACGCCTTCCCAGGCTTCGGCAATCGCCAGAAGAGCAAGAGCCAGTGGGACGTCAGCAATTATGATAGGTGGCTCCACCTTTATTTCGGCTAAGCACTTGGATGATGTAGTTAAAACCGTTAAGCGGGCTGTAGACATCCCAGTAATCTTATTTCCCAACAATGTCACAAGTATAAGCCGCTTCGCAGATGCCATATGGTTTATGTCTCTCTTAAACTCTCTTGACCCGTACTTCATTGTGGGCGCACAAGTTTTAGGTGCACCCTTAATCAAGCGGTATCGCCTCGAGCCAATTCCGCTGGGATACGTTATTGTCGGTGAGGGTGGCACTGCCGGCATTGTAGGAAAGGCTGTACCAATACCATATGACAAGCCAGAATTGGCTGTTGCCCACGCTTTGGCAGGGCAGTATCTAGGCATGCGGTTCATCTATCTTGAAGCAGGTTCGGGTGCTAAAAAGCCTGTTCCTAAAGAAATGATTAGTGTTGTGAAGAAAAGTATTGATGTTCCTTTAATCGTTGGAGGAGGAATAAGAACAAGGGCGCAGGCACTAGCGGCAGCGTCTGCAGGCGCGGACATTATTGTTACTGGTAATGTTGTCGAAAATGGTCAGGTTAGGGATAAGGTTTCAGAGATCGTTGAAGGCTTGAAGAGCTTTAAGGCGTGACATCACTTTAAAGGGTTACATTTTCTTTATAAACGTTGATGACTTTGACGCCTTGAGGCAATGATTACTTTGCCTCTTTTATGTCAGAAAACAGAAATATGTAGCTGCATGCCAAAGAAGTACCGAGTGGTTGATTGGGCGCTCAAATGAGCAAATCCTATGAAAAATATGTCGCGGCTTTAGAAAGACAATTCGAACAGCTATACATGGTAGCTGCTAAAGCGCGGGAAAGGGGTTTTGACCCGAAACTTGCGCCAGAATGCACAGTTGCAAGGGACATGGCTGACCTTATCGAGGGGCTGGTTGGCCCAAAAGGTGTTGCAGAAAGAATACGAGAGTTAAGCTCAAAGCTCTCACGGGAAGAGCTTGCCTTCAAAATCGCTGAGGAAATTGTTTATGGAAGATTTGGGCACTTAGAGCCGGAGGCAGCAGCTGAGCAAGCCATACGCACAGCCTTGGCTATTCTCACGGAGGGAGTCACCGCCGCTCCAATACAAGGTGTCGCTCAAGTCAAGATAAAAACCAACCATGATAGGTCAAAGTATCTGGCTATATATTTTGCTGGTCCTATACGCTCTGCCGGCGGCACAGACCAAGCGCTTACGCTTGTTATTGGCGATTTTATTCGTAGGATTCTCGGACTAGACCGTTATAAGCCCACAGAAGAGGAGATTGCCCGTTTTATTGAGGAGGTCAGGCTTTATGAGCGCAGTGTTAGCCGCTTCCAATATCATGTTTCAGACGATGAGTTACAGAGAGCGCTTCGCTGGCTGCCTGTGGAAGTAACCGGCACGGAATCTAATCCAGTAGAGGTTTCCTCTTACCGCAACTTACCCCGTATCGAAACTAATAGAGTTCGAGGCGGGGCGCTTCGTGTTGTTAATGATGGCGTTGTTGGACGGGCTTCAAAGGTTTGGGCTATTGTAGAGAAACTTGGTATTCAAGGCTGGGATTGGCTTAAGGAAATTCGAAAAATGTCTGAAAGGAAGGGGGCGGGCTTTATGGACGATATTGTTGCTGGGCGTCCCATATTCTCTTTCCCTGGTAGACATGGCGGTTTTCGCTTGCGTTATGGAAGAGCAAGAAACACGGGATTAACAGCTGTAGGAATTCATCCAGCCACGATGCTCGTCCTCCAGGGCTTCATCGCGGGCGGCACCCAACTCCGATTAGAACTTCCTGGAAAAGGTGGCGTTGCGGTTCCTGTGGACACCCTTGAACCTCCAGTAGTAAAATTAAGAGACGGATCTGTGGTGCGAGTTACTTGCGAAAACTTCAGCGATGTTAAGGATAGAATCGAGAAAATCCTTTTTCTAGGCGACATCCTCATCAGTTTTGGAGATTTCCTTTACCAAGGAAAGGGCCTTGTTCCAGCTGGATACGTTGAAGAGTGGTGGGTTGAAGATTTAAGAAAAGCCATTACTGAAAGATTTGGAGGGGATTTTGAAAAGGCTGCAGCAGCCGCCGGAATATCCGGCGAGAGGCTTAGAAGTCTTCTCGAAAACCCCTTTGTGAAAAAGCCGACCTGTAAGGAAGCTATTACGCTTTCCTTGAATGTTGGAATTCCACTTCACCCAGCCTTCACATTCTTTTGGTCTAATTTGGACTCCGTTGAAAAGATTAAGATTCTTATGGATTGGCTGCATTCAGCTATGGTGGAATATGATGGGGGCTTTGCGTACCGTGTAGTTGGCAAGATGGATGAGAATGTTAAAAGGGCTTTAGAGGCGATATGTTTGCCCCATAAAGTAGTAGGGGGCAATATAATCATTGAAGGGGACGACGCATGTGCTTTCGTCTTCTGTCTTGGCGCTAAAGCTGCCAAGCGTGATTTTCGCCATGCTGAAAATACGTTGGAAGCTCTTAAAGAGTTGTGTCACGTGATTGTAAAGGATAAAGCTTCAACATTTGTTGGAGCAAGGATGGGGCGACCTGAGAAGGCCAAAAGACGGGAAATGAAGCCCCTCGTGCATGTTTTGTTCCCTGTAGGCTTAGCTGGCGGTTTCCAGAGGGATGTATTGGAGGCCGCTGAGCGTGGAAATGTTTCTGTGGAGGTTATTAAGCGCAGATGTCCGTTATGTAAAACAAATGCTCTTGGAATAAAGTGTTTTACATGTGGCACTGAAACGGTTTTGGAATATTCATGTCCAAGATGTGGTAGGTCGCTTAACGGTGGTGTCGAATGTCCAGTTTGCAACGTGTCAGCGGTTCCTTATGGGCGAACAAAAATTAACATCAAGGAGTTGCTGGATCGGGCATGCGCTCATCTAGGCGTTTCAGCTTTAAAAATTTTAAAGGGTGTTAAGGGCTTAACTAACGAGACTAAAACTCCAGAGATTCTTGAAAAGGGAGTTTTGCGGGCAAAGTATGACTTGTCTGTTTACAAGGATGGAACTGTTCGTTTTGATGCAACAAATGCTCCATTAACGCATTTCAAGCCTTCAGAAGTTGGAGTTTCCATAGAAACACTTGTTCGGCTTGGTTATTCAACCGATTTTTTGGGTAAACCTCTAACAAGCCCGGAGCAGATCTGCGAGCTGAAAATACAAGATGTGATTATACCCACCGAATGTGCAGAATATTTTGTCCGCGTGGCAAATTTTGTTGACGAACTTCTTATGAAAGTGTATGGACTTCAGCCATATTACAATGTTCGACGGGTTGAAGATCTTGTTGGACATTTGGTCATCGGTTTGGCACCCCATACGTCTGTTGGTGTCCTTGGTCGGATAATTGGTTTTACAAGCTTAAATGTTTGTTATGCTCATCCAATTTGGCATTCTGCCAAGCGTAGAGACTGTGACGGCGACGAGGATGCCCTAATACTTGCACTAGATTTGCTGCTTAACTTTTCCAAAGTTTTCTTACCATCGCAGATTGGCGGCATAATGGATGCACCTTTACTGCTGATATCCGTTGTTAATCCAAAAGAGGTGCAAAGGCAAGCTCACGATTTTGATGTGGCTAGTACCTACCCATTGGAGTTTTACCAAAAGTCTTTGGAAAAGGTTGAAGCTAAACATGTTAGTCAATTGATAGACCTCATTGAACATCGCCTTGGAACCGAAGCGCAATATGAAGGCTACCGCTTTACGGTTCCTGTTTCCAATATTAATGTGGGGAATAAGGAAAGTGCTTACAAACGTTTCAAAACAATGGTCGAAAAACTTAACGGACAATTAGCGCTTGCAGAGAAAATTGAGGCTGTGGACGCCAAAAGAGTCGCCCTAAAAGTCTTAACAAAGCATTTCATCCGAGACATTGCCGGAAATCTTCGGGCTTTTTCAATGCAAGGTTTCCGCTGCAAATCTTGCAATAAACGATTCCGACGTCTGCCACTACGAGGTAAATGCCCAACATGTGGTGGAGAACTAACCTTAACAGTCTATCGAGGCGGCATAGAAAAGTATCTTGAGGCTGCTGAGCACATAATTAAGAAGTATGACTTGCCGCGCTACTATGGTCAACGAATTCTGCTTGTGAGGGAGGAGATTAAATCGCTTTTTGAGGGTAAAAAGCCAAAACAAATTAGCCTAACAAGCTTTGCCTAAAGTGAAACCTTTTCTATACCCTCATTACAAAAATTGTTTTGATAGGGCATGCCCAGGGAGGAGTACCACCCAAACGCTTACCTAACAGACTTTAGAAACGTAAGGCTAGGGTTGAAGGCTCGAACCTTAATACTGAATTTTCTTGAAAAGTCCTCTTCAGACTCGAAAACGATTGCTAAAGAGACAGGCTTGCCCTACAACGTGGTCTTGCATCACTTAAAACTTCTAGAATTAAAGGGAATTACAAAAAGAGAAAGCAAGCGTCCAGCTGTTTGGGCTTTAACTGGGCTTGGGCAGAAACGTCTAAGTTAATGTTAAACCCTAAAAAGTGCACTTACAAGGCGAGTGTTTACATTTTGGGCATTTTCCATCATACTTGCTTAGAGCCGCATTTTCCAAATCTATGTTTTTAATGTTGGCTAATGATGCGAGCCATGCGATGACGTCTGCAAACTCGTTTTCTAAGGTTTTTCTATCATCCAACCTCAACGCTTCACCAAGTTCCGCCACTTCTTCTACAAGCCATTCAAAAGTCTTTTCCACACTTCGCTGTGAGTCTCTGTGAAAATATAGAGCTCGCATCATTTCTTGAAACTCGTGTATGTGCATTCTTCATAGCACCAGCTAATCGGGTTTATATTGCTTCTAGTTTTTAAAGTTAAGTAAGGCTTTCTGTCCTTTGGCTGTTATGTGAATGACCTTTACGCCTTTCTTCTCAAGATAGGCGGCAATAAAACGCCTATGACAGTATTTTGGGTTTGGTTCCATACACATCATGCATGTTCTCCTTTGACTGGCTATTTCAAGAAGCTTTTTTATGCCTTCTCTGAAAAGTTTGCTGCGCATATGCCTTTTGTATCCGCCCTTTCGGTAACCTCCTAACTCTGTGCCTAGCCAAACGTATTCTATTCCGTTATCCGACAGCCATTTTTCCATTTGTTCTTTTTTAAAATGTTCAATTTTTGATGTTGGGAAATGGCGAATGTCCGCCAATACTTGTATTTCATGTTCCTCTAGCATCTCTAGAAAGTTGTTTATGGAGCGGTTGCTATGTCCAATAGTCCAGACGATCATCTGTTTTTCCATCGTTGAGTCTACCGGATTTTTATATATTGGTAGGCCTCTGTAGCGTTCTCGAAGCAGTAGTGTACTTTCTGGTAGTCTTTTCTGAACTCGGCCACGTCAGCGGCGACTTTTTCTGGCGGTTCCTTGTTTATTACCACGCGTTTTATGAATTCGGCTATCTGCACCATTTCAGACTCCCGCATTCCAAGTCTGGTAACTTCTGAAACGCCTAGCCTAATGCCGCCTGGATGCTGGAAGTGGCGTCCCTCCTTAATGTCCCATGGCAATAAATTCCTATTAATTATTATGTTTGCCTTTTCCAATGTTTCCTCAATAGTGCCTCCATCGCCGTACTTTGTTATGTCAATTAAAATCACGTGTGATTCTGTGAAGCCTTTATGTTCAGCTAAAACATTGAAGCCCCTCTCATACAGCGCTTGGGCTAAAGCCTTTGCGTTCCTAATTACTTGGCGTGCATATTCTCTTCCAAATTCTAGAAGCTCAGCAGCGGCGATCGCTACACCAGCCACCGCATGCAAGTGGTGGTTACTCACCATTCCAGGGAAGGTAGCACGCTTTATCTTTTCTGCGTACTTCTCCCACGACAGAACTCCGCCATGTTGGGGACCGAAAAACGTCTTGTGGGTGCTTAAGCTTACAACATCTGCACCTTCGCGAAGGGGGTCCTGAAAACATCTCCCTGCGATCAGTCCTGCAACGTGGGCGGCGTCGTAACCAATGGTTCCGCCTAACGAATGTATCGTGTCCGCTAGTTCTTTTACTGGATGAGGAAATGGAAATACGCTGGCTCCAAACATTATAAGCTTCGGCGGCTTCCCATCAGCTGCAAGCTTTTCCATTCGCTGCTTCGCCTTATCTACATCAATGTTTAACTCTTTGTAATCCAAGGGCAAGTATTCAACTATTAAACCGTGGACAGCGCCAGCGGTACCTCCAAGCTCTTTCTTACCCATTGTTATGTGTCCGCCACATGGTATGGACAAGGCCATCATCACGTCGCCAGGCTCTGTAAAAGCCGTATAAACAACAAGGTTTGCCACAACACCAGAAATGGGTCTAACGTCAACAAACTCGGCCTCATAAAGCCTTTTCATAAGTTCGATGCATTTAAACTCAATCTGGTCTATGAAGCGGCATCCAGCATAAACTCTTTCTCCCGGCCAACCCTCAGCATAACGATTTCCAAAATCTGTCGCTAATGCTTCGCGTACCGCTGGACTAGGAACATTTTCGCTCGCTATTAAAGGGATACACTCCCGGAACCATTTATGGTGCTTCTGCAAAACATTCAACACAAACTTATATTCTTCACATGGGGTTGGCATCGATGCACCTCGCTCGCATTATCACCTTTACTTAAATAAAACTATTTTGAATTGTAGCGCAAGGTTAATAATGGAGAAGTTCAAAAAGTGAGTTGCGAAAGCTGTTTGAAGATGATTAGTTAATGAGCAAGAAAAAGAAGAAGAGCGAGTCATCACCAATGCCTGCTGCAAGCGCAGGATTGCTACGGTTTTTTGAAGAAGAAACAGAAGGCGTTAAAGTAAGACCAGAAATACTAATAGCTGCAGCCATAGCCTTAATTGTAATATGTATCTTGGCGCGCTTATTCTTTTAGCGGCGAGAAGTCGTGTGTAAAATCTCTATTCTCTGAACAGAATTTAGGTGAATGAATATTTCGCTACGTTCTTCCCTACTAGCAACTTGCGGAATAGGCTGGGCTATTGTTGCGCGTAGAACTATGGCTTCAGCATTTGAAAGCCATATCCCTGCCGGTTCACGAGTTACTGCCGCCAAAACACCTTCAAAGCCGTAGGAAGGATCTAGAATAACACGGACGTTTTTTCCTAGGTTCTTCTCAAGCATGTGGAATATTGTTAGGGGAGGAGGTTGTTCTGGCATAGCACCAGCAAAAATATAGGTGGCTTTCAAAGATAAAACACTTGCTCCTCAAAGTATCAATAGTGCAACAAGGGGTTCCCCCCTTTTACAGCTAGCTGTTTTCTCTAACATTCTGTGCAACATTTTAATATGCCTCACGCAACTTTTGAAATCTTTGAGCGGGTAAGCGTGACTAAGAACGCCGCAATAAACCAGTACTTGGACAAAGTAGCTAAACATTATTCGTCGCTTTTTAGTCTCCCACCATACAAGAAAATAGTCCAGCTTCTAGCCGCATCTTGTGTAATCGGTGGTTTTTTGTCAACCCATACTATTTCACTTTCTGGCCTGGCCTATAAGCTAGTCTTGAGTTCAACACTTTTTTTTATAACGCTTTTCACAAATTATTTTTCGGTATTGTTTGTATTAAAAAAGGACCCAATTTATGATCTGAGAAGGACGTCTGCCCTTTCTCTGTTCTGTTGGGGATTGTGGCTGTTTTTTATTATTATAGGTCATGTAGTGGCTTATTTTACGGCGTCTTTGTTATGGGCAATCAAACTTTGCCTTCTAGGTTTTTCAGCTGTTTTAATGTTCCGCCTCATCGTTTTATACTCAACTTCCTCCACGAATTATCCGCGCCTTTTGTTAGCTTCTATGTTCCCTCCTTTTTTATGCCTGGTTCCTTTCGTGTTTTTATGGTGGTTGGATAACATCAATGTTCTAGCTATTCTGAGCTTCTTAGCGATGGCCAGCGCCGTAGCTATTGTCTCAAGTTTTTCCTTTATTTTTCTCTTGAATTTTATTGGAAAACGTTCTATTGGCGAGCAATCCATTCCTATTTTTAGAGCTTTCCTACTTAATTGGGTTGCAGGCCTAAACGCTCCTTTCGAAGTTTTCCTCGAAAAGTTAAGCGAAGAACATGATGTCGAGGTTTCAATAATAAAATTTGAGAGTTTAAAATCCAAAGTATTTATTGTTGTTCCATCAGTTCATCCTGGGCCCTTTAAAAATGTCGGGAGTAGCCTTCTACCTTCTATGCTAAAAACGGCTTTAGAGCAAAAATTTGGCGGATTTGCATGTGTGCCATTGGGGTTAATGGGCCACGAACTTGATGTGGCATCCCAAAGTTATGTTCAAAAAATAATCGCAGGCACCCTTGAATCCACGAACTTTAGGGCAAAAGAGGCTACAGCTACTCCTTTCGTTAAGGTTAGTAATGGCTTAGCTACTGTATGCTGCCAAATTTTTGGCAAAACAGCCTTAACCTCGTTTTCACTTGCTCCAACGACTACTGAAGATTTTCCCAGAGAATTAGGCGATGCTGTTCGAAGCGAAGCAGAAAAGCTTGGCTTGGAATCTTGCGTCGCAATCAACGCTCACAACAGCATAGATGGAGTTGTGGATACACAAACAGCCTTAAACGCATTAAAACATGTTGCAACCGCATGCCTGAAAAAGGCACTTTCATCACAACCCGTTCCATTCAAGGTTGGCGCTGCCAATGTTATGCCTAGGGGATTAAGCCTCGAGGACGGCATGGGGCCGGGCGGCATAACAGTGGTTGCTGTTGAAGTTGATTCCCAGAAAGCCGCCTATGTTGTTGTTGACGGGAACAACATGGTTTCTGGCTTGCGGGAAAAAATTTTAGAAGCGCTTCAGTCTTTAGGTTTTACTGAAGGTGAGGTTTTTACTACCGATACGCATGCCGTTAATGCTGTGACATTTGGCAAGCGTGGATACCATCCAGTAGGCGAAGTAATAAGTCATCAGATGCTTGTTGACTACATATGTGATGCAGCAAAAAATGCATTAGCGGACATGGAGCCAGCTAAGTTTGGGTACAGAAGCACACTTATTCCTCGTGTGAAAGTTATTGGAGGGAAATCCTTGGAGAAATTGTGTGTGCTCACGGACGATGTTATTCAAACCGCAAAGAAAATAATTGTACCGCTATTCAGCGTGGCCTTTGTCTTTTTGACATTGATTTTACTTTATGCTTAGCTAAACACTAATAAGGGTAGCCGCTAAACCTTCCAATTCTAAGAAGGGTTGGAA
>JAWCQV010000012.1:0-11880 GCA_038869575.1 Bathyarchaeia archaeon
TTATAAATGTGACCTGGAGTGTTGCGCCACTCAATTATGCGGAACAAAGAACAGTTGAGAGAATAACCCTCGAAGTTATCGAAGAGGGAAAAACGAAAGTTTTAAAGACTGAAAAGGTTGGCAAGCTTATTTTTCCACAAGAGTTTCTTGAGCTTCTTAATAGAAATGGTAAATTTGAGTTTGTAGGATGGTTTAACAATTTTGATTTGGAACAGCCCCTTGAAAAGGCAGAGAAATTTAACAGACCAACAACGTTGCTGCGCAGAAAACAGGAGACTAACAAAAGGTGTTTATTATAGTACTGAGATGAACCTAAATTTTTAATATCTTCTTTGGCGGAATCCGCCTCTTCTTTCCCGTCCGCCGAAGTCCCTTCCGCCCCTTCCCCTGAATGGGCGTCTTTGCTGTTCATAAACTTTTGATGACAAATTGTTTTGTGTGTTCACCTCGACTGTTAACGCTTCTTTTGCGACTTCAAGTGTGCCATATCTGCCCACATTTAGGCGCATGCTTCCCTTGAATAGGGTTACGTATCCGTTTCCTATGTTTATTGTTTCGCCTTCTTTAACTTTGGCTATGTTGTCGTCCCATAGGGTTAGGTATATGCATCCTGTTTCGTCGCCTATTAGAGCATCGCAGACCGTGTGAGGCGCGCCATCCCTTCCGGAAGCTATGCTTCTAACGTCGCTTTTTGAGACAACCTTAGCTTTTACGTTTACAGCCCTTGAGGCGGGTGTTAATTCGCCTACTTTCACGTCTACCGGTTTTCTGCCTCCCGAAAAACCTTCAACTGCCAAACCTAAATCAACACCTTTACATCTGTTGCAAGAACATATCGCCAACTCATCACTTAAGCATTTTGGTCTATTTAAGGCAGCCTTCAAGCGCTTTTAAGTTGCGGACCCCTGCCCTCTACTTCGTAAGGAAGTCTACCAATTCTAAAAATGACGAGTTTATCCTTAAACTCCGCCAGGTAAGCCAGAACAAGGCGTTTCCCTTTTTCCGTTAAGGCGTAGACAGGTATTGTCACACCTAACTGTAAAATCGCTTTTTTGCCAATTTCTTCTCGAAGTATTTTCGAGGCGCTGGCGCAGACAACATCAGCTCTCGCTATATGTTCCACATCCGCTTTGCCAACGCATGTGTTGCAAACTGAAAAAATTAAAAAGTCAGCTTTTGCATCAACCTCAATTTTTCTAATGTCGCTTATGACTTTTGACTGGAAACCGGCAACACTTACAGCTACATGCCTAAACCCTAAATCTAGAGCCCTTTTCACTCCGCCAACTTGGTCGATGATGGCGCTTTTCTCGTCAAGAACTGTTCCGCCTTGGCTTTTGATTTTTTGAATTATCTCTGGTATTGGCGATGTCTTCACTATTCCAGTTAGGCGGGCTCCGATGGCTTGCACAAGCCTCCCATTTGAAGTTATTACCGTGCCAGCGCCTTCACCAACAACGACTGCGCAGTCGATAATTCTCCTTTCAAGCCAGACGCGCATCATTTCGGAAGCCCCGTAAGCCACAATTGGTTCGTCATCGAAAGCGCGATTTCCACAGCAGAAGCCAAAGCCAGCAATCTTCATTTCAACACTTTTTTTAACAGCCTCACCGTCAATTTTTTTAGTGCCGTAAAGTGTTTCATGAAGTGGACAGTACTTAATCGTCGGCTCGCTTAAAATTTCTATGCCCTTTTCTGATATGCGTACACGTGCGCCACAACAGTAAATTTCATGCTCGCCTTTAACGCGCATGACGTTAACGCTCACTTTATAAAGAGAGCGGGAGAAAGCCGAATTATTCCTTGTTTGTCGCTTCGTTAATCTGCTGTTCCATCATGTGGCCGCGACAAAAAACCAGCGCCTTTTTAACGCCTGGAACTCTTAAGGCTTCCTGTTTAATGTTCATGGCCAGTTTAAAGGCTATTGGACAGAAGGGACTCGAAGGGATAAACTCAACCTTAACAACGCCGGGTTCCTCTTCCCTAACGCTTTTGATCATGTGCATTTCAGCGAAGGTCAAGCCGGTTTCTGGGTCAACAACCTTGCCAACAGCCTCATACACCTTACTTTCTAACTCGTTCAAACCTAACACTTCCGAGTTTTCTCGGAGATAAAGATAAGGCCACTATATAAAAGGTTATGGGTTTTTGGCAGCCAGTTTTTTCTGGTACATCCGCCAACTCAAGGCCATTGTCTGAGGATGGGAAGCCTTGAATTCGTCAAGCCTCTGAACCGCAGTGTTATGTGGCGCTTTTAAGATTTCTTCTGGATTTTCACGAGCTTCCTTGCAGATTTCGCGCATAGCCTCTATGAAACGGTCTAGCTCCTCCTTTTCAACAGTTTCCGTTGGCTCAATCATCAAGGCTTCCTCAACAATCAGCGGAAAATAGATAGTTGGTGCGTGCAGTCCATAGTCTAATAGGCGTTTTGCAATGTTTAAGGCTGAAACTCCAGTCTTATTCTTTAGAGGCTTGGCGCTAAAAACACACTCATGTTTTCTAGGCTTCTCGCTATTGTAAGGGAGAGTCAAACCCTCAACATTCTTAAGCTTGCGCATAACATAGTTCGCATTCAAAACGGAAACTTCGGCAACCTCCCTCAAACCCTCTTGTCCGAGGCTTAGAATGTAAACATAAGCCTTCAATAAAACAGCGATATTCCCATAAAAACATCTAATTTTACCGATACTGTAAGGCCTATCATAGTCCAGACTGTAACGCTTACCATCAAAAACAATTCTTGGTACGGGCAAGAACTTGGCTAACTCTTCTGTAACGCCTATTGGTCCAGCACCTGGACCTCCGCCACCGTGGGGTGTGCCGAAAGTCTTGTGGATGTTTATGTGAACTATGTCGAAGCCCATGTCGCCGGGTCTAACCTTGCAAAGTATCGGGTTTAGGTTTGCCCCGTCATAGTAAAGGAGCCCGCCAGCCTCATGGACGATTTTGGCTATTTCCTCGATGTTTTTCTCAAATATTCCAAGAGTATTCGGATTTGTTAACATTAAGCCAGCAGTTCTGTCAGAGACTGCGGTCTTTAAGGCTTCTAGGTTTATGCAGCCATCATCGCTGGACGGAATTACAACAACATTGAAGCCAGCCATGGCTGCGCTTGCCGGGTTTGTTCCGTGGGCTGAGTCTGGAATAAGCACATCCCTACGCTTCTCAGATTCACCTTTCAGCTTATGATAAGCACGCATTATGCAAACGCCTAGAAACTCTCCATGAGCGCCGGCAGATGGCTGTAGGCAGACTTCGGCTGTTCCCGTGATTTCAGCAAGCCAGCGCTCAAGCCTATAAAGGATTTCCAAAATGCCCTGCACAGTGCTTTCATCCTGGTATGGATGGATCATGCCCAACTTTGGCAAACCAGCCAAAAACTCGTTTATTTTCGGGTTATACTTCATTGTGCAGCTTCCAAGTGGATAGAGCCCTAAATCAACACTATAATTCATTTCTGAAAGCCGAATAAAATGGCGGACAACCTCAGGTTCTGAAAGTTCCGGAAGATCAGGCGCATTTTTCCGCTGTAAATTTTCGGGAATCAAGGTGTTCAAGTCGCCGACGGCCCTTTTTATATACTCCTCAACTTTTGGCAGAGTGTAGCCTACTCGTCCAGCTTTCCCAAGATTAAAAATTATTGGCTCGTCCCATCGCGCTTGTCTAAACATCCATTTTCACCTTTTTTGTATTATTTTCTCAAGCGATTTTGCAAGAAGGTCGATATCCTCTTTAGAATGAATTTCAGTCACACAGTATAGGGCAGTTTGACCAAGTTCCGGAAACTCCTTTGAAATATCTTTGCCACCGTGAACACCAACACCCAGAAGCTTTTCATTAGCTTCTTTAATGCTTAAGCCGGCGCCATCAAAATTTACTGTGAACTCCTTAAAATGTACAGATTTGAAAACAGGGGCTTTTACGCCCTCTATTTTTGAAAGAAGGCGCATGGCATAATTAGCCCTGTACATTATTGTTTCGCCAAGCTCTCTCAAGCCTTGAGGACCCATCAAAGCCATGTATACAGCAGAAGCCACAGCGCACAGGGCTTCGTTAGAGCATATGTTTGAGGTGGCCTTCTCCCTTCTAATATGCTGCTCGCGGGTTTGTAAAACCATGCAGAAGCCATTTTCGTTTCCATCAATGGTTGTTGTTATGCCTATAATTCGCCCGGGCATTTGCCTAATAAGGTTCAAGTCGTCGCGGCAAGCAAAGATGCCCAAAAGTGGGCCGCCAAAATTCATTGGGTTTCCGAGTGGCTGGGCCTCGCCAATCACTATGTCTGCGCCATACTCTCCTGGAGGTTTTAAAATTCCTAGGGATGTTGGGTCAACGCCCACTATGAAGATGGCGCCATGCTTGTGAGCTAAATTGCCTATTTCATCAACATGCTCTTCAATAAAGCCCAAATAAGATGGGTTTTCTATGTAAACAGCGGCCGTCCTATCAGAAATTTTGCTTTCCAAATCATTTAGGTCTAGTTGTCCAGTTTCAGGATTGTTGGTTATTTCTTTTATTCTCATGTCGGTCGGCTCGGTGTAGGTTTGAAGGGTTGCTTTCCTTTCCGGATGGATGATTCTTGGAACAAGTATTTCGTTTCGCTTTGTTACTCTTGAGGCCATGCGGGCAGCCTCGCCTAGGGCTGACGCCCAATCATACATGGAGCAGTTGGCGACATCCATAGCTGTTAATTCGCAAATCATGCTCTGATACTCGAAAAGGGCTTGAAGCATACCTTGAGAAATTTCAGCCTGATATGGCGTGTAAGCGGTTAGAAACTCGGTTCTTTGAACTATCTCTTTTACGGCAGAAGGAATATAGTGAGGCCAGCAACCAGCGCCAAGGAAAACCGGCATGTCTTCACAAGTCTTATTCTTCGCAAGCAAGGCTTCAACATGCCTTTTAACCTCAAACTCCGATAGGGCTTCGGGAAGGTTCAGCGGTTTTTTAAGAAGGTATTTTTCTGGGATGTCTGCATAGAGTTCCTCGATGTTTTTTATGCCTATTTCCTTCATTAATTCTTTCCTGATTTCCGAGTTAGAGTTTGGAATATATGGATGACCTTTTCCTTTCAAGCCGATTTTCACCATTGAGAATTAAACACTAAACTGCTGAGCATCCTTTAAGCTTTTCAATCAACTTTTTGAAAGCGTCTTCAAAACAGTGTTAATTGCAATTTTTACGCCTTCCTTAACCGTCTCATGTTCGAAGGCTGGAATCCAGCCGGTTTCGTATAAAACATCCGATATGACTTGTACAGAGGCTGCCTTAACGCCTCGATATTTTGAAACTGCAAAGATGGCTGACGTTTCCATATTTACGGCCAAAACACCTGCTCTTTTAAATTTGAGGAATTTGCCGCGGGTTTCCCTATAAACACCGTCCGTTGACCAGACCATGCCACAATAGTGTTTGACGTCATCCGCGTTTAGCTGCTTGAGTAGCCTATTCCTCAAATCTTCAGAGGATTCAACTTTCACTTCGGGCGGAAAATAGTGGTGTGATGTCCCTTCATCCCGTATTGCCTCGGTCACTATAATAATGTCGCCTGGTTTTAGGAACGGCTGCAAGCCCCCAGATAATCCAACCTCGAATATTTCCTTTGCACCACAAGCAATCACCTCTTCTAATGTTGTTGCGGCGGCTGGTGCGCCAATCCAGAAACGCCCCAATCCAACTTCCACATCGTTAAATTTTCCCACAGAGAAGGGCTGGTTTTCTCCATAAATCCACCATTCGAGGAGTTTGCCGTTGATAAGGGACTTTGCATATTCGTATGCGCTTCTCTGGTACGTGATTAAAAGGCGTTCCGGAACTTTTATTGTATTTATGGGGAGCTTTTTAACTTCTGCTACATAGCGGACAAAATCTCGCGGTGTAAAAATTGGCTCATCTTCTTCTCTGATCAATCTCAAAGCCCCACGTAGACTTTAGTATTGTATGCCCTTTGTTGTAACCATTTCGGCTGGATGCTTAATGTCAACAATCTCGTTTACGAATTCAGCCCTGTCAATCAACTCTTTGGGGGCATACCGCCCAGTTAAAACAACGTCTGTTCTTTTCGGAATTTTGTTCAAAAATTCTAGAACTTCCTCTATGTTTAGAAGTTTGCAGTGAAGTGCCAAATTAATTTCGTCCAAAACAAGCAGGTGGGGCTTTTTCTCCCTAACAATTCTTTCCGCAAATTTCAATGCTTTCTTTGCCAGTTTCTTGTCTTCTTCGCCTAGATTGCTGAGGCCATGCCATCCCTTGCGTCCAAACTGGTATATTTCGTAGTAAGGTGCCAGCATCTTCCTAACTTTATATTCTCCAGTGTTTTTCCACCATTTTAAAAACTGGATTATGACAACCTTGTGTTTGTGTCCGATAGAACGTAGAGCCAGGCCCAGAGCGTTTGTTGTTTTACCTGCACCTGTTCCGGTATAGAGGTAAATGTAGCCCAAACAGTTTCCCGTCCATTATGTTTCTTTGTTTTAATGTATTAAGTTTTAAATAGAATGATTCCTTTCATTTTCTTGGAGCACAGCCAATGAGATACGACTATGAAGCATTGCTTAAGAGGGCGCGTTCCCAGCTTCCAGAGGTGACTTCGAAACGGGAGAGGCTAGAAATTCCAGTTCTCCATTACACGGTTGTGGGTATGCGAACAGTAATTCACAACTTTAAAGAGGTTGCTGAAACATTGAACCGAGACCCCCAGCACATTTTAAAGTTTCTGACGGGGGAGTTGGCGACAGCGGCCATAATGCAAGAGTCAAGGGTTATTTTTCAAGGCAAGTTTCCAAGGGAGACCATCGAGAGGCTTCTCCAGAGGTACATGGAAACCTTCGTTACATGCCCAGTTTGCAAGCGTCCAGACACAAAAATTGTGAAGGAGAAACGCCTATCCTTCCTTGTCTGCGAAGCTTGCGGCGCAAAATCCTCTGTCAGACACTTATAAGAGTGTTTAAAAGTTGAAGTGTTACATGAAAATCCGAAAAATCGGCAATAATGTATTGTTGTCCATATGCGACGCCGAAATTCTCGGAAAAACACTGCGGGAGGGAAAAATAGTTTTCCATGTGACAGAAGAATTTTATAAGGGCGCAGAGGTGGAGCTTGAAGAAGCCGTAGCCATGATAGAAAACTCAACCATAGTTAACATGATTGGTAAAAATGTTGTGAAGAAAGCAGTTGAAAGGGGCTACGTTCACCCGGAGGCTATCTTAAATATAGAGGGTGTCCCGCACGCGCAAATAGTGAAGCTTTAAACCTTTAGCCTAGGGCTGGTTAATTCACGTTTTTGCGGCTTCACTCAGTAACTTGAGGATTTTCAATAATGCTTTGTAAGCAATCTATAAGTCTCATGTTCTTTTTTTCTTCATATTTGATTTGGAGTTTACGGCATATACTTTCAATTATCGCTCCTTCGATGACTTTGGCGCCTATTCCAAATATTTTTTCTAAGCCTGAAGCGAAAACAGAGAGATTGTTTGGGATGTCTTCTTTCGTGAGGGAATACATACGTTGGAGATGAAAATAGATTGCTTCTTTGCCGCTGTTGCCTAGGGTTTGTAGCAAGCCCTCATCTACGCCTTCAAGCACTATTTGCTTTAGACGATTTTTCTCTTGAGACAAGGTTTCGGGCCTTTACAGTTCTTTTGTATGAACGTAAAAAGCGAGGATGAAGAGTATGTATCCCCAATGGAAGAAAAGCTCAAGTGGATGGCCGTTGTAATAGGTTTCTTGTGCGGTTGTGATGCTGAATAAGACGTCTGCGACTATTTCAGACATTATTCCGGCATTAATTAGTAGCCATGATTTTCCCAAACTTCCCTTAAAGAAGATTACAAGGCCCAGAATTGCCATGAATAGCAAGGCGAGATCAGTGAAGGGATAAGCGAAATCGAAGAACATTGCGACTACGTCCTCTTCTAGGTTCATAACTGGCATTAATAAGACGGCGGACGTAGGAATGCTCGAGATGAGGAATATTCCCATGGCTGTCCCTATTAATCTCCTAGACAAAACAGACCAGAAGGTTTTGACATATGTAAATAGCCCTATAAATAATGGGACATAGCCGCTTAGCCAAAAAACGTCCGCGATTGACGGATATGGAATTTCGATGTTTAGAAGAAGAGTGTAGATCGCCCAACATACTTCTCCGAGAAACCAAAGCATCATCCAAAAAGCGAAACAGAGCCATACAAGAGAAAAGTGCACCTTAAGGTTGCATCCATACTTTTTTAATGCGAAACCGGAATAAACAACTGCGGCACCAGCTATAAAAGGTGGAAAAGCCTTGGAAAACAACGACATGAAATCAGGATAGAAAACCTGAAAAGCATAAACCAACGTCAAACTAAACGCTAAAACTAAGCTGGATATAAACATTACCCGCAATAGTGCTCACTCAAACACGTATGAACCAAAATGTTAAGATTATAAGACTTATGAACACCAAATCAGTATTTAAAAGCCACCCAGCAACAGGGGCTACGGTTTTAGATTTCTAGGGCCTTTGTGTTAAGCATACATGCTTTTAAGGGAGAAGCGTGTTTCTTAGAGAATGAGAAGTTTATTAATTCGATCTTTGAGGTGCTTGGTTGGGAAAGAAGAAGGTCATAAGCGAGGAAGAATTAAGCGAGATGGTGTTACCATCTCCAAATGATGTTTTAGGCGTAGCCGTCAAACTTCTTGGTTTTGATCGCGTACTGGTTAAGTGTCAAGATGGAAATGAGCGGTTATGCCGTATAAGGGGTAAGATGAAGAGAAGAGTTTGGATTCGTGAGGGGGACGTTGTCTTGGTTTCTCCATGGGATTTTCAGTCCAACATTCGCGGGGACGTAATTTGGCGTTATACCCATGCGCAGGCGGAGTGGCTCCGCAAGAAGGGTTATTTGACAATTTAGGATGTGAACCGTAATTTTGACTTTTCGAAAACGTGTTGAGAAAAGGCTACACGAAGAGGAGAAAGAATACGAAATTGAACAGTTGATGAAGGAGAAGCGAAGCGAAGAGTACGAAGTTTTAGAGGAAGTTTTTGACCGCTCAACCCTCATGGTCATATACGACTTCATGAACAGCGGCGTAATAGACAGAATTTACGGCGTTGTAAAGGCTGGGAAGGAGTCCCGTGTTTACTGGGGTAAGGACAAGGCTGGAAATGAGTTGGCAATTAAAATTTACCTAACAGTTTCAGCTGAGTTCAGAAAGGGGATGCTGAAATACATCGAAGGTGACCCGCGGTTTAAGGGTGTAAAACGTGACACGCGCTCGCTGATTTTTGCATGGGCCCAGAAGGAGTTTAAAAATCTCGAGCAAGCTTTAGCCGCTAAGGTTAGGGTGCCAAAACCAGTAGCTGTGAGAAACAACGTTCTCGTAATGGAGTTTATTGGGAAAAACGGCATTAGCGCACCTTCGATGAAAGAGCAACCTCCAGAAAATCCGGAGCGAATCTACAAAATGCTCATAACCTATCTTAAACGCCTCTACCAAAAAGCAGAGCTTGTTCACGGAGACCTAAGCGAATACAATATTATGATTTGGAGAGGACGCCCAGTGCTATTTGACATGTCACAGGCTGTTCCATTATCTCATCCCATGGCTGACTTCCTCCTAAACAGGGATATAACTAACATTAACAGATTTTTTAGCCGTTTAGAAGTTGAAGTTCTTCCACCAAAAGAGTTTTACAAGGTGATTACTGGAAGTGGCTCAGCCTAACACTTTTGTAAGAATTCCAAAGGAACGCATCGGCGTGCTTATAGGCCCCAAAGGAGAAACTAAAAAGGCAATTGAAAAGATGCTTTCCGTCGATCTTCAGATAGAAAGCGACACCGGCGGCGTCACAATTACGCTGGCTGAAAATGCTGAAGATCCATCAGCCCTATTGAGGGCTAAGGATGTTGTAACAGCCATAGGCAGAGGCTTCTCACCAGAACACGCCTTCAAACTAATCCGAGACGAAGAAACCGTCTTAGACGTTATAGACTTACGAATAATTTTTGGAAGATCCGATTCCGATATCAGACGTGTCAAGGGTCGAATAATTGGGATGAATGGTAAAACAAGAAGGATCATAGAAGAGTTAACAGATACGAACATAGCTATTTATGGACATACGGTGGGCATTATTGGAAAAGTTGAGCACGCTCAGGTGGCAAGAGAAGCCATACAAATGCTTATCGAAGGGCGGCAACACGCAACAGTCTACAAGTTCCTTCACAGAAAACGCAAGGAATTGAAAAAGGGAATGCTAGAGCTTTGGCAAAAACCCGAAGACATCGAATAAAAGCCATAGTGTTTAGGCTGTTTCCTTAAGGATTTTGACGTCAAATTTCAAGCCTACTTTCGCGGCTTCCTCCCTGATTTCTTTAAAAATGCTTTTATGGATTGGTATTCCTATTCTCTTCCTTGTCTCCATGGTTAGCCATGCCTTTTCGCCAGGGATCCAAACTGCAGCATCTTCCGATATCTTTGTTAGACTTTTCACATAAACCTTGTATTCTTCGATTCTTTCTAGAAAGACGTCTATTGGTGTTAGCTTGTCTATATTTATGGCTATCATGAAATGCCCAACGTTGGCACGTTCCTTCTCCGTTGTGTGCTTTACATTTTTGCCGTAGTTGGCTCCGGTTAAAACACCACACAGCAAGTCCACAACTAGGGCTAAGCCGGCTCCTTTATGTCCACCGAAATCTTCGCCGAGCCCACCCAAAGGAAGCAGGGCTCCCTTTTTGGCTAAAATTTCTTTGGGATCGTCTAGAAGTTTGCCTTCAGAGGAAATAGCCCACCCCAATGGTATCTTCTTCCCTTCTTTAGCATAAACCTCTATTTTTCCTACTGGTACAACGCTTGTCGCCGCATCGAACAGCACTGGAGGAGGCTTTCTTGTTGGAAAGCCAACGGCTATGGGGTTTGTGCCAACATTTCTGCCAATGGAATGTGTATAAGCTACCAGCGCTTCTGAGTTGGTCATCACCATGCCTATCATGCTACGCCTGACAGCTTGAAGCGCATAATAACCAGCTATGCCAAAATGGTGGCTGTTCCTAACGCCAACAACTGAAACGCCAGCCTCGCTGGCCTTTTTAACGGCTATTTCCATAGCCTTGTAGGCAACCACTTGACCAAGCCCTGAATCTCCGTCGATTAGCGCTGTCGAGGCTGATTCACTCAAAGCCTTAATGTTAGCCTTCGGGTTTACAGAACCAACTTTAATACCCGTAGTGTATCTTGTAAGCCTCTGGACCCCATGGCTTTCAATCCCCATAAGATCGGCGGTTACAAGAACGTCGGCAACTATCTGCGAATCTTCCTTAGACACGTGATAAGAGGTTAATACGTCTGCAACAAAATTTTTCAAGGATTTATGGTCAACTCTAACATACTCATGCGGCGGGGTTGGAACAGTCTTCTCATATAGCCTAGTCAATTTTAAGTCCTCAGAAAGCTATCATGTGCGTTTTCGAATTTTACACTTCCCATCTCGTTTGTAAAAATAAATGGCAAGTCCAGCATTCGAGATCCCGGTTGCTTTTCAGCAATGCAAGAGTAGAAAACCTCTTAGTCGAAATCATGAAAGAGAAAGGGGGTTTTGCGAGAATTTTTGCTATGCCTCTTATCGGAACGCTTTATGGATTCTTGTTTTGGAGGCAAAATTAATCGCGCAGATTTTTTATGCTGGAGCCCCACCTGGTGTTCTTGGGGGTTCTGGTTCCATTTCCAGTGATGGTCTTTTATCGGTCATGAGGCCGAGGTATGGTGCTCTGCGCATGCCGTAATTATAGAGACGAGCATAGTAAGTTGCGCTTTTGTTTATCAGTTTTGCTTGCCAGTCGAAAGCTGTTTTCCAACGTTTTCCTGTTATAAGAATTTTGAAAAAGTTAATTATGT
>JAWCQV010000013.1:0-11766 GCA_038869575.1 Bathyarchaeia archaeon
GGGCTTGCATAACATCGCCCTGCGCACACTTAGTCGCTTGACCAGTGCCAGGTCCAACCCTCTGAACATCAACAATGACGCATGGCGTTTCAGTCATGAAAGCCCAGCCTATGGTTTCCTGCATTAAGCTGAAGCCTGGACCAGAAGTAGCCGTCATCGCCTTAACGCCGCACCAGCTTGCACCGACAACAGCCCCTATTGAGGCTAGCTCGTCCTCCATTTGTAGGAATATACCGCCAACCTTTGGAAGGCGCGCCGCCATGTGCTCGGCAATCTCATTAGCTGGCGAAATGGGATAGCCAGCAAAAAATCTGCATCCAGCAGTTAACGCAGCCTCAACACATGCCTCGCTTCCCTGCAAAAAAGCCCTTGTTCCCTTTTCGCATTCCATTTTAGCACCCGTCAAAATGGTTTAATGCCCTTTGGCATTTAGGGCTTTTAATGGGTATTAAGAGTTTTGCCGCGATTATGAACTTTAGAATCTATGGGCAAAGATAGCAAAACCTTTCAAGCAAATACATGCATCAATTAGGTGGGTGTAGGCTGTGAACCTATTCATATTCCTTTTAATTTGGGCGGTGGTTTGGTATATTCCAATACCTCCACATAAAGACGGTTGGAGGAAGTCTAGGCGGATAATTTCGCTTCTCTTGGGCTTGTTTCTATTCTTTATAATCCAGTTTTCCCAGCCTCCATTAAGTGTATTTGTGTATCTTCTTGTTTTCCTTAGGTTGTTTGTCGCCTTTGTGGAGTCAACCTTTTCCATAAAGCCGATTGGTCCAGAAGAAGCTGAGAAGAACTATTATTATCATTATAGGCGTTTGCCGTGGAAGATTTCATTGAAGGCTAGGGCGAGGCTTTTGGGCATTTTGTTTCTCGTTTACTTACTTGCAGCCTCCTTAATGATTGTTTTTTGGCAGATTCAAAGGGTGGCTAACGCCGCATACTTCGACAACTTTATCCATATGAGTTCTGGATTGCCCTTTAACAGGGAAATTCCAGACAACAGGGTGCGCCTTGTCACTGAGGAGCTTGCCATTTCAGTAGCCCGACGTCACATGTCGGAGTTTGGAAGCAACACTCAAGTTTTAGGATGCCATATTACAAAAACCCCGGAAGGCAAACTGGTCTGGGTTGCGGTTATAGGTTCAACAAATGTTATAGCTGAAAACTATGTGAAGGGCTTTGTCATAGTAGACGCCACAGATCCGTTGGCGCCTCCTAAAATTTTGCGGAGGGAATTTGCGGTTGGCGAATCTTTATGGCTTGACCATAACGTTCACTTCCGCTCTTACATGAACGATATTTCAAAGCGTTACGGCGTAGCCTACGTGACATGGAATTTCGAAACAAACGAAACAGCGTATGTTGTAACCCGCTATTATGTTGGCTTCGACCTTATCAGGCGTTATGAGACTCCATTAATTTATGATGAAGAGGGCAGCCTTTACCCTCAAGCGGAGTCGCTTCTCCAAATCCCAGATTGGGTTACGCAGGTTTACGATGAGAACTGGCTTGAAGAAATGATAAACGAGATGGGAAACTTCAGAAGGGGCACAAGCTTTGATTATTGGGCTGGAGGCTTCTTGTGGCTTATACCACCCAGCCGAGAACGCTTCGAGATGACAGAGGACACACGATACATCATAGATCCAGAAACAGGCGACGTCGTAGCCTTAATCTGCGTGAACCCTATTGGCAACAGGCGAACCCTTTCAGGAGTTTTCAAAGCCACGAGAAGCAGCATATTCTTCTACGATTTCAGGCAAGCCAACTACATTTCAGGCATGACAGCCGAAGACCTCGTTGAAGGGAGGCTTCCAAAACCCGCAGCTGGCATGTATGATGCTGAAATGCCGCTCCTGTATCCAGTGCAGATATCTCCTGGCAATCACAGACTTGCATGGTATGTGCCCATTTACTGGCGGGAAGCCGTGAGTGGAAAGGAGGAAACCATCTATCTTGCGGGTTTTGCCATAGTCGATGCGGAAGAAACAAGCAAAATAGCCATAAAAATGCATGAGGAGGGCATGACGAGCGAACAGCTTATACGCACCACCCGACTGGAATACCTTAAACTTTTTGGGATTATAACTGAAATAGAGGTTAGCGCCAAAGTTTTGGGCAAATACGAGTATGTGGAGGATGGAACAACCCACATAGTTCTTCGTTTGGATAATGTTACATACGAATGGGTCGAAGCAACCCCTAAAGATCTTCCCTCCCTTCAGTGGAACAAGTTAATGGCGACAGAAAGGGGCCAAATTGTGGCTTTGCGTATTGAAAAACGCGGAGAAAAATGGATAATAACATCTTTCGAAAACCCAAAGGCCTATTAGAAAACATAACTTTCACGACGCTATTAACTTCTCCTCAACATAAGTACAGCTTTAGCTTTATAAACTCTGGATATTTTCCTTTGAAGTTTAATTTTGTCTAAATATAGAAATGAAAAGGGTTATTGAGTTAACGTAAGGGTTTTCGATAGTTGTTGTGCCACATCCTTCAATCCAAGCCTTTCAAAGGTTGTTAATGTGGGTATTCCTCTCTTGTCCCATCCGCGTTTTGCATAAAACGCGTCAAGAAGTGTGTCGAACTTCGCTTGATCAAGTCTTGCTCCTTTGTGGGAGCCCCTTGTGATCGGTTCTGTAAACCAGCGTTTTGGCGGATAATCCATAAGGCGACTCCAGTTTTGGCCAAACTCCCTTACCCAGAAAGCCCTTATTATGGTGTATATTCTGTCAGCTACGTTATAAAGCAAGTCTTCTAGGGATATATCCATGCCAGAGGCTGCCTTCATAAGTTTCGGGTACCACTCTAGCGGAAAGGCAAGCTCAATCCATGGGAGCCGACATGCAACGAGGGATTCAAACATTCCTCCCCTTATTCTTTGGAATTCTATTACTTTATCCACTTTGGCTTCCGTGTATCCTTCTCTATCTGTTCTTATTTCCCACGCGATGACCCATGCCTCTTTATGGTGGGCACCTATTGATGACGTTGCAAAGGCGAGAGCCATTCCTGGAACGGTGTGACAATCATAGGCTGACACCTCAAGCCCCTTAACATGCATGGCCCAATTTTGTGAATCTCCACCGAGTTTTTGGCTTACCCTCATAACTCCTTCAGCTAATAAGTTTCCAAGCTCTCCACGTCGGTATGCAATGTCGTGAATTAAGGTTTTTACCTTTTCAAAATCTCCCCATTCCACTCCGTCTTTAATCAATCTTCTCTCAGTTGCTTCCATCGCAAATCCTATGTTGTTCCCCAGAGAGATGGTGTCTATGCCAAGTTCATCTGCCATCCTATTTAAAACGGAAACTTTTCCAAGATGCCCCAATCCAATATTCGAGCCCAGCATAGCAACATTTTCATAATCAAGTTCGGACTCCTTTCCCTCAAAGTCAAGAACAACGTTTCCACACGCCATATTACAGTATGGACAACCTCTACGTTTAACTTTAGAAGCCTCCATTGCAAAACCATTTATAAGATTACCAAATTCAAAGACGCCCTCTTTGAAGTTATAAGTTGGTAAAACACCGTTTTCATTAGCCCAATCTATAGTCGCCATCGTTCCCTGTCTT
This sequence comes from Bathyarchaeia archaeon, assembly GCA_038869575.1. Taxonomy (GTDB): domain Archaea; phylum Thermoproteota; class Bathyarchaeia; order Bathyarchaeales; family Bathycorpusculaceae; genus JAGTQI01. The sequence goes on from JAWCQV010000013.1 coordinate 3,588, forward strand.
ATCCAGAAGCCATAATAGTCCCTGCTTTTAATATCATCATAAGCTTCCTCAACGAGCCTATTATAACCCTCAGGATCTGCTAAAGGAATATCTTTTGATCCCTTAAAGACTATAGCCTTAACCTTTTTAGAGCCCATGACAGCGCCCATTCCGGGCCTGCCGCCAGCACGTCCTTCCTGTGAAACAATTGTTGCGTATCTAACCATGTTTTCTCCACCAGGTCCTATGACGAGCGCTCCAACATCTTTTCCATGCACCTCTCTAAGCCCCTTCTCTGCTTCAAAAGTTGTCTTACCCCACATACCATCTGCACTTAAAATGTAACCCTTCCCCTCTTCCACATAAACATATACGGGTCTCTCAGCTTTTCCTTCCACGACTAGAGCGTCAAAACCAGCCCTCCGCATCTGCACGGCAGCCATAGTTCCAACATTCCCATCCCCATAACCCCAAGTAAGCGGACTCTTGGCAGCTATAACCAACTTCCCCAAACTTGGTCCAGGAAGGCCTGTCAGTGGACCAGCAGCAACTACAAGTTTGTTTTCCGGGCTAAGGGGGTCTATTCCCGGTTTTAACTCATCAAAGAGGATCTTAGCGGCAAAACCTCTTCCACCAATATATTTTAACGCAAAATTGACATCGTACTCTTCAACATCAACTTTTCTCTTTGAAAGATTCACCCTTAAAATCTTGCCGTTCCACCCATACATTTTCATCACCATTGAGCATGCATATCCTTTTCCAAATTCCGCCTTATATTCAGATAGCTAACGTATTAAGAGTTTCATCAGTAAATAGACACTTTCGCTACGCCTTTTACTTTTAGAAATTCTGGAATGAGCTCTCCTGGAATTTTTTTCTCAGCTATTAATGTTAGCTTTGGTTCTGGTGATAGTTCTGGGTCATCAACTATTGCTTGCCTTATACTTAAGCCGTTTTTTGCCAGTATCATGGCTGAATTTGCCAAAATGCCGGGTATTCTGGCGTCTACTGGGGTTATTTCCACAACTCCCAGTTCTAAGTATTTTGCTATTTCCTTTAGGGAGTGCCCAGCCGATCTTAAGCCTTCGAATATGAGGCGGAGCTCACGATTAGCCCTTATAGTGTTTATTGTTTCATTTACTGTTCTTCTATCTACGTCGGCTACTCTTGCTATGCGGGTTGGTGGGATTTCTATCTCATTCAGGTATATTTTTCCATTTTTTATGCATAACCCGTTTTCTACAAGGATTCTAGCTACTTTTAGACGTTCGGGATAGTTTTCAAAATGCTTTTTTATCGTTTCCCACATGTTTCTGTCTGCCTAATGTACTTTTTTGCGCAATAAAGTATAAATATGTTCAGTGTTTTATTATGTGCTTAAATGTATTAAAATGAACAGAGGCGGATCATAATGAGCTTTAAGGTTCAGAAAAACAAATATTTCACACAATTGGACGCGGATGAAATACCTGTCGCATGGTACAACATTCAAGCAGACCTACCAGAACCACTTCCGCCACCGTTGGACCCCACAACTCTAAAACCTATAGATCCAAAACTTTTAGAGAGAATATTTGCAAAAGAACTAATTAGGCAAGAGGTTTCCACGGAGCGCTTCATAAAAATTCCAGAGGATGTTTTAGAGGCCTATTTGAGACTTCCAAGACCCACGCCGCTTTATAGAGCCATGAGACTTGAAAGGTTTCTTAAAACTCCAGCGAAAATCTACTTTAAATGTGAAAACTTTAGCCCGACAGGAAGCCACAAGACGAATACCGCCATAGCCCAAGCCTACTACAACAAAGAGCAGGGTATAAAAAGGCTTGTGACGGAAACTGGTGCTGGTCAGTGGGGCACAGCCCTTGCCTTTGCATGCACAATTTTCGGTTTGAAGTGCCGAATATACATGGTTCGCGTTAGCTACCAGCAGAAGCCGGGAAGAAGAACCATAGCACAGTTATATGGCGCTGAGATGTTTCCCTCACCGAGCGACCAGACAAACTTTGGAAGAAAACTCTTGAAAGAGAATCCAAATCATCCAGGAACTTTGGGCATTGCCATAAGCGAAGCCATAGAAGACACGTTAACGCATGAGGACACAAGATATTCTTTGGGCTCCGTTCTAAATCATGTGCTGCTGCACCAAACCATTGTAGGCTTGGAAGCGAAAAAGCAGTTTGAAGTAATTGGCGAATACCCAGATATCGTCTGCGGATGCATAGGCGGAGGCTCCAATTACGCTGGTTTCTGTTTTCCTTTTATGATGGACAAGCTCAAGGGCAGGACAGAAACAGAATTTGTGGCTTGTGAGTCTAAGGCTGTTCCCCACACGACAAAAGGAGTTTATACATACGATTTCGGCGACACGGCTGAAATGACGCCGCTTCTGAAAATGCTTACAATAGGACATGGCTATGCATGTCCGCCAATACACGCTGGAGGCCTAAGGTATCATGGCATGGCGCCTTTGATATCTTACCTAATCCATAAGGGGTATATGCGTTCAGTCGCCTATCACCAAACCGAAGTCTTCCAAGCTGCGCAGATTCTGGCCCAAGCTGAGGGGCTCATAATAGCGCCGGAAACAGCCCATAGCCTAAAGTTCGTTATTGACGAGGCATTGTTATGTCGAAAAACTGGTGAAAAGAAGATTATTGCCATGAATTATAGCGGACATGGACTGCTGGATCTAGGCGCATACGAGCAGTTCTTAGCCGGTAAGCTAATGGATTATGAGCCGGAGAAGATTGAGGTTCCAACGATTATTAAATAACTTTTAAAGGGCGACGGACAAGTGACAATAACCCATACCAAAAACGTAGAGCAGTTTAAAATTGTACTTTTACCCATCGATACGTTGAAGCCCCATGAAAAAGGTTCTCCATTATATTTAGAAATGCTGAAGAAAGAGATTCTAAAGGACGGAGTTCTAAAATATCCGATAATTGCCGATGAAGAAACGAACGTTATTCTTGATGGAATGCACAGGTGGCTTGCTCTGAAAAGTTTGGGTTGCACGCAAATACCAGTTTTGCAGGTCAACTATCTACAAAGCCCTCAAATTCGCATCGGGAGGAGGCGCATCCATCGGTATATTGGCAACTCAAATCCGCCGATAGCCGCCGAGAATGTGGTTGCGGCAGCGCTAAGCGGAAAGTTGATGGAACCCCGCACGACAAGACACTTTTTCCCCTTCCTAAAACCCCCAAAAATCAACTATCCACTCAACTCACTAGGGAAAAACAAGCCCCAAGATGTATCCAAATATCTCGCAGAAACAACGCCGGAGGAGAGCAGGAAAGCCATAAAGGGTTGGCTTGAAGAAATATCAGAAGAACTCGATTTTTTGAAGCAGAGAATAGAGGAAGTAGAAAAGGAAAGAGAGGAGTTTATAAATAGAGTAAAGAGTCTAAACAACCACAATTATTCAAGCCGCTATTCCAAATTTTCCAACACATTTTAAAAACGTGTTAAAATTATAAGAGATATCATATTTGGTAAAGTAATCTCATTTAAGCCATAACTATAACATATAGCATATCAGGCTTTCCAGCAAGTTTTAATAAATTTGAGGGATAGCATACTAACGAGGACTTGGCTGTGATTCCTATAAATGCTCCGCAAATAGGCGAAGAAGAGATCGCGGCTGTTGTAAATGTTTTGAAAAGCGGCATCCTTACGCACGCGCTTGGTTCTGGTCCGATGGTAAAGCGTTTTGAAGAGGATTTTGCACGTTTTGTCGAGGCTAAACACGCCATAGCCGTAAACAGCGGAACAGCAGCCTTGCACATGGCTTTAATCGCCATTGGTGTAAAGCGAGGCGATGAAGTGGTTTTGCCGAGCTTCACCTTTGTGGCAACAGCCGAAGCTGTTGTGATGGCTGGTGCGAAACCAGTTTTTGTAGACATTGACCTTGAAACTTACAATATTTCATTAGAAGCTATTGAAAAGGCACTGACAAAGAAGACGAAGGCGGTGATTGCCGTAGACCTTTATGGTTCGCCCGCGGATCTGAAACCAATAAGGGAGATAGCTGACAAATGTGGATTAAAGATTATTGAGGATGCTGCCCAAGCCCACGGGGCGACTTATAACGGCAAACCAGTGGGCGCATACGCGGATGTTGCTTGCTGGAGCTTTTATGCAAGCAAAAACATGACAACGGGAGAGGGCGGCATGATAACCACAAACGATGATACGATTGCCGAAACCCTTAGACTTATAAGAAGCCACGGGGAGAAAGAAAAGTATAAGTCCTTACTTTTAGGGCACAACTACCGTATGCCAGAAATCGAAGCCGCCATAGGCTGTGTGCAGCTTAAAAAATTACCCAATTTTCTAGCTAAGCGAAGGGAAAACGCGGAAAAAATCACAGCGAAACTACGTAGTGTTAAAAATGTTAAGCTGCCATGTGAACAAAAAGGCTGTGAAAACAGTTGGTACCTTTATACAATAAGAGTTGAAGACGCGGATAGAGCAAAAAGAGATGCTATCGTTGAAAATATAAGGAAGGAAGGCATAGGCGCTGAGGTCTACTATCCGTGGCCTATTCACCTAATGCCTTACTACCGCAAGTTTGGAAAATGGAAGCTTCCAAAAACAGAAAAAGCCTCAGAGCAAGTGCTTTCATTGCCAGTTCATCCTGGCATTACTTCAGAGCAGATAGACCTTATAGGCGAAACTGTTTCCCGTGTGGTTAGGCAGGATTGAACAGCTAGGTTTTTATATTTATGGCGTCTAGTATAGTGCCTTCACCGGATTTGGTGGTTTTGCGGGGGCCACTCACTTTATGGCGAAAGTAAGAGTTATTATAATGGGCGCAGCCGGAAGGGACTTTCACAATTTTAACGTCTACTTTAGGAATAATGATGACTATGAAGTTGTGGCTTTCACCGCCACGCAGATTCCCGGCATAGAGGGAAGAGTGTACCCGCCGGAGTTGGCTGGAAAAAATTACCCGAATGGTATACCAATTTATCCCGAAGAAGAACTTGCAAGGATGATAAGAGATTTTGAAGTTGACCAAGTTGTTTTTGCCTACAGCGACGTCTCCCATGAATACGTCATGCACAAAGCGTCAATAGCGCTGGCAAGCGGAGCAGACTTCAGGCTCATGGGGCCTAAGACAACGATGCTTAAGGCTAAAGTTCCAGTAATCTCTGTGGGTGCCGTAAGAACTGGTTCTGGAAAAAGCCAAACATCACGGCAGATAGCCAAAATATTGAAAGGTAAAGGCTTAAACGTGGTGGTTGTTAGACATCCAATGCCCTATGGAGACTTGCGCAGGCAGATCTGCCAACGCTTCGCATCCCATGAGGATCTTGATCGATACGAGTGCACCATTGAGGAAAGAGAGGAGTACGAACCTCACATAGAAAATGGAGTGGTTGTATACGCCGGTGTTGACTATGAGAAGATTTTAAGGGAAGCTGAAAAGGAGGCGGACATCATCGTTTGGGATGGGGGAAACAATGACACACCTTTTTACCAACCAGACCTCCACATAGTAGTGGCAGATCCCCATAGGGCAGGACACGAAATAACATATCATCCAGGAGAAGCGAACCTCATAATGGCAAACGTGGTAATAATAAATAAAGTTGACACGGCGGACCCTAAAAATGTCAATCTCGTTAAGGAAAACATAAGGAAGGTTAATCCAAACGCCATTATTCTTGAGGCTTCATCACCAATAACCGCTGACAAGCCCGAGCTAATTAAAGGTAAACGTGTGCTTGTAATTGAAGATGGTCCTACGTTAACTCACGGAGACATGCCTTACGGTGCAGCAACAATACTGGCAAAGCAGCTTGGAGCTATCGAGTTAGCTGACCCAAGACCACACGCCGTAGGCTCAATAAAAAAGGCCTTCAAGAAGTATCCCCACCTTGGAGCAGTTCTACCAGCTCTTGGCTATGGAGAAAAGCAGATTGAGGAGCTTAATCAAACAATTATGCGAACGCCATGTGATGTTGTAGTTATCGGAACACCGGTAGACCTGAGAAGAGTCATGAAAATCAGCAAGCCAACGGTGAGGGTGAAATACGAACTTAAGGTTCTGGGGCCACCATCTATAGAACAGATTTTAGAAGAATTCCTTGGGAAAGTGAAGAAGCATGAGAAATGAAGAGGTCGAAATCTCAAGAATAAAAATAAAATTCATCATTGAAGGGATAGGTGAAGCTGAAGGCGAGCTTATCCGCCACCTAGCCCCAAGAACGGTGGACATGATAGTCCGAAAACTTCCGATGGAGGGAAGAGCCGCTCTATGGAAAGAGGAACTTTACTTCGAAATTCCGGTGAAAATGGGTGAAGAAAAGGCGAAGGGTATAGTCGAAAGGGGGACGATAGCCTTCTGGCCTATGGGAAGCGCCCTGTGCATATTCTTCGGTGAGTCCCAGCCCTACAGCCCAGTCAACGTTTTAGGCAAAATTACCAAAAACCTTGAACTTTTCAGCCAGGTTAAAAGTGGAACAACTATTAAAGTTGAAAAGCTATAGGTATACGCTCTCGCTCCAGCTTTTCAAAAGCTTTTCACATTCTTCCTTGACGTCTTTCTTTCGCACTTTCTTCCTTAATGTTTCAAGGAATTCTATGCGCTTCTCCACCGAACGTCTTTCAGCTTCTCCACCATAATACATTTTTCCTTCGAGATACATCCTCATATGATGTGCCTTCTGCACGAAAAGACTTGCAGCATCAACAGGATTTGCCACCGCATACTTATTTGCCCAGATGGAGGATTCAGACTCTCGGAGTTGTGTGAAGCCATCAATTTCATTTATACTTTTGATGTATGATCTCAAAAAGTCATAGTAACCTGCAGTTTTAACGAGTTTCAACGCGTCTCTAACCTTCTGCTTAAAATTTGGGCTTCCTTTAACTATTAGGCGATGCTTATAGCCCTTCTTAACAAGTCTTTCAGCTTCCTCGACTTCATCGGTGGTGTACACTCTTTTTGGATAAGTCAACCCAAATTCAACCGTTAAAGGTTAGGCAAACAATGTTATGAAAATAAAACGGTTAGTCAACAGTCCTGTATATTTTAATGTCATGGTTACCGGAAACTAGCTGAACCAAGCCATCTTCCTCAAGCTGTTCAAGAAAGTCTTTGGCCGCGCTTATTCTAATGTTGAAACGTGTTGCTACCGCATAGGGCGTTAAAACCCGCATCTTCTTTAATTCTTCAATGATCTTCCCGCCTTGGGCGTCTGGCACAAATATTCCAGATGGCTTTTTCTCTTTCGCCGCCTTTTCCTGCTCCTTTTCCTTTCTCTTTTTCTCCTCCTCACCCTTCCGCATTTGCATGCGTTCCATCTGTTTCAAGCTAAGCTTCTTTTTCCCACCCATTAACTGGCATCTCCTTGAACGATTTAGGCTATGGATAGATTCTCATTTTCGCTTCTTATATATGTTGCTAGCTGTAATTGCATATTTAGAAAGAAAGAAGGGAGTAGTAGCTGTTATCTACCCATAACTTTTCTGGCGGCGATCTCGATGTCTTCAGCCTTTATTGTCTTTCTTCCAGTGTGCATTGCAAAGTCTAAGGCTTCCTTGGCTATTTTTATCCCTATCTCTTCGAGGGCCTTTGCAAGCTCCCTTGCGGCTGCCTCGCTTACGCGGTCAGCTCCGGCCTTCTTACATAATCTGTGCATAGGGGCAATTGCCAACTCTAAATCTGCCATAAAGACTCCTCGTAGCTTCTTTCTCTATTTGAAGCAATATTTAACGTTTATTGCATCCTATCTTCCAAAAATTGACATTAAAATCAAGCTTTCTTTATTTAAGAGAGGAAATTATAAAAATGCCTAGGCTTTAGTTTTATGCTTAAAGTGGCGTAATATATGAAGCCTATAAAGTTTGTCGACGCTCACATTCACCTATCAGACGAGGAATACGCCGGAAAAGTTGAAGAAATTATTTTAGACGCCAAAAACTCTAATGTGGTGGTTCTGGTTTCTAACTCCATGGACTTGGAAACAAGCATTAAAAGCCTAGAGCTTGCTGAACGCTATGACGGGATGGTTTATGCGGCTTTGGGGATTCATCCATGGAATGTAAACACGTTAACAGAGGAGGAGCTACGACAAACAACAGATTTTATAATGAAACAGCGGCGGAATAAAGCTCTAATAGCCATAGGCGAGGTTGGCTTAGACTACAAGTATGAGAAAATTTGGGAAAAACAACTGATGGT
>JAWCQV010000014.1:0-11231 GCA_038869575.1 Bathyarchaeia archaeon
TTCTATATGATTTAGATAAGCAAGGTCTCCTCACAAGGCTTGTTTACGAAAAAGATTGGCTTGGCCTTCAAAGAGCACTTCAAGTTCTGTTGCCCATAGATGTATACTTCAATTTGACAATTTATTATTTAGATGGTACAAAAGTTAATAATGTTCCCATTTGTTTCGGTGATCCATCATTTTTTGCGGAATCTAAGAATGTGGCATCTATATCTTATGGATTAATTGGTTCCGGGCAAAATACGGCCAATTATGACCCTAGAATATTGATTCTGCAACTCACAAGGGGATAGCCATGAAAAAATTGGTGAAGGAAAGGAAAGGACAGTTTGTGATAATCGCCGTTTTGATGATAGCTATAATGATTATATCCATTGGCGCTTTGATGCACAGGGCTGTAACTTACTATCGCCATGAGCCATGGGAAGAGTATCTGGCCTTAATGGGCAACATTGAGCTAAACTCTAAGCGTTTAGTAGAGCTTAGCTTAGCCAATTACAGCTTCACACTCGATCAAGGCATCCTAAAAAGCAATTTAGAAAAATGGAGTGCTGACGTATCAAAAATATATCTTGGAAGAGGAGTAAATCTAAACTATTCGCTAGCCAACGGCTATTACAACGTTTATGGAACACTAATATGCTACAGTTTTGGGCTAAATCACAGTTGGTGGAAACCAACATCATACACGACTGCGAACGCCACGTTCACTCTTGATATTTCTTCAATAGGATTACAAGGATACAAATTTGCTGCAAGAGCTTCGCTTAAGATAATGAATACAAGCAGACCTACGATAGTTAAGGAGCCAACACGCTACATTTATTCAATTAACGTAACAGTGACAGACGAAAACAATAACCCCATAACGAGCTTGAGAAAGGAAAACTTCATTATAAGCGGTTTAAACTATATGAGCTTTAGTGTCAGTCAAGCATATGATGGAAAATATGGAGTTGTTTACACCATAAAATGTGAAGCCCCTCGACCATCCTCGGAAATACAGATGATAATAGCTGTCTGCGACCATCGGGGCATAAAAGCAATAAGCAAGATGTTCCAGTCAAAAATTGAAACAAAATCACCCACAAACACCAGTGGACAGTGGATAGATCCAACATACGCGTATGACGATGATTCTAATTATGCCAGAACTAATATAGATGGAGCAGCACAACTGTACCATGGTTATGGATTTGCCATTCCTAACGGCTCCCAAATAATCAGTGTCAGAGTTGGGTTAGACGCATTTACAGAGGAGGATGAAGAAATACGTCTGTATGTTTCTCCAGATGGCGGGAAAAATTGGTTAAATTCATGGTCGAGCGGGAAGCTGCCAAACAATGAGACCACCTTCTGGGTAGACGTTACCAACTGGACAGATTGGAGCGCAGAGGACATAAGCAACAATATGATTTGGACAAAAGTAGAACATAACAAACAAGGCGGCAAGTCCTCAAACATATATCTAGATTGGATAAGAGTGGAAGTTACTTATATCCCGCCATAAATTTAACCAATAAGTTGTTCGAGTTGAATTTGTGTTAGAATCGGCGATCATGATGCATTGTTCCAGGGTTGTTATTAAAGATTCAGATTTGATGTTCATACAAGTTAAATAGACTTTCTCAATATTTCATAAAAAAGGTGAAAACATGAAAACCAAATCATTTAAATCTAGAAAAGGGATATCACCAATACTTGCCACTTTACTTCTCATTGTCATAGCAGTAGCAGCCATAGTCGTCACATACGCTTGGATAATGATATACATGCACAGTGCAGGACAGCGGGCAGGCATTCAGCTCGAAATAGAAGTTGTAAGCTGGCCGAGCAGTGGAACCATTAAGCTTTATGTAAGAAACACTGGAACTTCGGATGCGACAATCGACGCGGTTTATGTTGGCACCTCTCCAAACAATTATATAAAACAAGACAACGTGGACTTTAATCCGCCAAATAAGTTCGTTGCTGCAAATGGAGGTACAATAGAAGTAACAATTGCGTATGACTGGGCTCCGCAGACAATGTATTACTTTAAAGTTGCTCCATTAACCGGACCTGCAGCAGAAAGATCTGAAAAGGCACCTTAATAACCTTAATATTTTAAACTTCAAATAAGCATTTATCAAATACTTTTTCCAATCTCAAAATGACAGTGACTAAAATGCAAGCCGTCTTAGAAGCCGCCAAAATAGGCTTAACAGCCTCTTTTCTATTTTATGCTTCTTGGAGTGACTTTAAAACTCGTGAGGTAAGCAATAACGTCTGGATACTTTATGCCCCACCGGCATTTGCCTTAACTTTTTCCGAACTTTTCCTCTTCGACTTTGAAGCCTTACCCATCTTTGGCTTATGCTTCGCCTTAACATTAGCCTTCGCCATAATCCTCTTCTATGCTGGAGGCTTCGGCGGGGCAGATGCAAAGGCTTTAATATGCCTTGCCTTGGCTTTACCCTTCTATCCATCAGAGCTCCTAAGACCCTTAATGGGCGAACCCTCACCAATAATGAACCTTTTCTTTCCAATAACGGTTTTTAGCAACTCCGTTATATTTGCGGCTCTAACAGCCATATACCTACTATTCCATAACCTTTTATGGCGCGTAAAGACTGGCAGCCCGCTTTTCGAAGGTGAACAGCGAAAAGCCTCAATAGGCAAAAGACTTTTGGTTATGGCAACAGGCTACAAAGCTAACATTAAACGGTTAAAGGAAAAATGGCACATATACCCCCTTGAAGACGTGGAAAACACAGAAGAAGGCGAAATAAAACGAAAGCTTCTAATTCTGCCGAAAGACGAGGAAAGAGAAACTATAATTAAAAGGATAGAAAAGGCGGTCGAAGAGGGAAAAATCCAAGAAAAAGTTTGGGCAACACCTGGACTGCCGATGCTAATTTTTATAACAGCTGGCTTAGTCCTAGCGCTGTTTTATGGAGACATTGTATGGGCTTTGGTCCAATTTTTCATGGGAAGATGACGCTCAAAAAAAGTTAATTCCGCTTAATCAGCAATACTTTATTGGAAGGCGCAAACTTGCTGGACGAGTATTTAGATGAAGTTAAGGATTTTCTAAAAAGCCAACAAAGAGAAGCCGAAGTTGTTGTTATGCCAGACTTCTTCATCGACAGATTTGTCAGCATAGACATAAGCCCAGACCAGCTTTTCAATCTGATTATGGATGTTGTAGAAAGAAAGGGCGGAAGCATAGACGGCATAAGTCAAAAAGAATTTAGGGGCGGAAACGCCATAAATACCGCCGCCGCGCTGACAAGTTTAGGGGTTAAGGTCACACCAATAGTTTGCACAGATAAGCTTGGACTTCAACTAATCAAATTTTATGCGAAATCGCCAAAAATTAACCTAACCCACATAAAGATTGTTGAAAAGCCCTCAATAACAACAGCCTTGGAATTCGAAATCGATGATGGAAAAGCCAACGTCATGCTTAGGGATGTTGGCTCGCTTGCGGATTTTGGACCGCAAAACCTAAACCACGAGGACTTTGAAGCCATAGAAAGGGCTGATTGCACATGCGTTTTCAACTGGGCTGGAACAAGAAAATATGGCACTGAACTGGCTAAAACAGTTTTTCGTCATGTCAAAACACGCGGGAAAGGGAAAACCTATTTTGACCCAGCCGACCCAACCCCAAACAAGGAAGCAGCTAAAAAAATGCTGGAAAGTGTTATGCAAACCGACTTGGTGGACGTTTTAAGCCTAAACGAGAATGAGACAGTCTTCTTTGCCTCTCTTTTGAAAAGCAAAGCTGAAAAACCCATAAAGGGCTTAAGTTTGGAAGAGTTAGCGAAGGACTCCGCAAAACTTCTGGCTTCCCACTTAAAGGCGAGGATAGACCTCCACACAACAGATTATTCTGCAACCTTCACCGGGAAAAAAGAAACAATCGTTCCAGCCTTTCATGTCCCGGTTTTGAGGGCAACAGGCGCTGGCGACGCGTGGAACGCTGGCAACATAATTGGAACAGTTTATGGTTTAAACGACGCTGTTAGGCTCACGTTGGCTAATGCCGTTGCAGCCTACTACATATCAAATCCCGAAGGCAAGCACCCAACCCAAAAAGAGCTTTTCCGCTTATGTGATAGGCTTAAGGGCATGTGGAAGACCAAAACAGATAAAAATTAGATTGAAGCAAAAGCACCAACTTGGAGACCATAAAATGCCGACGGAAATCTTCGACGTAGACAAATTCGTTGAAATAAGCGAGAGAGCCGAATACTGCGCAGTTAAACGCCTAAAGGACGTTGTAAAACTGAAGCTCCGCACGTCAAAAATGCTTTACACCTTAAAAGTTGAACCTTCAAAAGCTGAAGAGGTTATAAAGAAGCTCAGATGCGAAATCCGCGAAGTATAAAATTTCTAATGCTTACTTTTTATAGCAGGCTTGAATCCCACCATTCATATCCAATAATGCTAAAGTGGCTTTAACCTTAAGCTCAAAAACCACGTAATCATCTTCCACAAATAACGGTATACCTTTTAATGCTTCAAGCACGATTTCCGGAGCCGCGGAATCTAAATCAACAATGTCAATTTTATCCTCTTCAATGTTCATGGCTTTTGCCAAGTCCACAACGAGTTCTCCCAAATCATATAAGTCATGGGGCTTCCCGAAATAAACGGAAATGTCATAGTCGCCCTTTAAAGCGTATCCTTTGGCTCTGCCGCCGAACAAGAAAGCTGCCTTAACCCTCCCTCTAAAAACATCTCGCAGATTTTTATGCGAGATATCTAACGTCTGAGGATCTATCTTTTTCCTTTCTAATTCCGCCTTGAGCGTCTTAGCTATTCTCGGAGCATCTTCCACGAGCTTGCCAGCGGAACTCAATACCAGTTCTCTGTCGATTGTGGCGTATGCGTGTACTAGGATGTTCCTCATGCCAGCCATAGACTTTAAAATTTTAGCGTCCTTCTCGTCCAGGAGGCTCAGTTCTGCTAACAGCGTACCTATTTCCGAATATCCTTTAGGAGTTCTCCCACCTGCGGCGGAAATCACCATGACTCCTAAGTCAAGAAGAGCCTGCATTGTTAGTTGTACAAGTCTTTCTGTTCCCCTATAACTTTTCTCGCTCTTCAATTCCTTTACAAGCTCTGTTAACTGGTTTACCTGCTGGTCTATCCTTTCCATTATTTTCAACTATTATCCCGGCGTTTTCGAGGCTACATTAATAATGGGATGTCACTCTTTATTTATTTGCTGTGCTGTGTTATGTTACGCTCATCACAACTTTTGCAAGGTGAATTGAGTCTTCAAGGCTCTTCATAATAGTGTTTGTTACAGCGACTTTTATTCCGAGCCTTTCTATGTGGTTTTTCTGGTCTCCGTCTGCTTCATCGATTATGAAGTGTTTTAGGAGGCCCCCGTAAAATCTGGCCACTCCGTAGGCTGAGGGCTCGAAGCCCATGCTAACCATAACTCTGTCGGCTGGTCCCTTGAGGGCTTTTCCGCCTACTATTGGGCTTATGCCGACTACTGGTGCCTTTGACTTTTCCAGCGCCTTTTTTATGGCTTTTATGGCTAGGATTGGAGCTATACTTAATATGGGGTTGCTGGGGCAAATTATTATGCGTTCAGCCTCTTCTATGGCTTGGATAACACCCGGTGCTGGCTCAGCATTTTCGACTCCCTCAAAAATTACGCCTGTAACCGTGTCCTTTGTTCCCCTCTTGACAAAGTATTCTTGGAATTCAAGAAGCATATTGCCAGATTGAATCTTTGTTCGCACCGGGTCATCGCTCATCGGTATAAGGTTAGCCTTAACTCCAAGCATTCTGCATAGTTTTTCTGTGGCTTGTGAGAGCGTCATGCCCTCCCGCAACATTTTGGTTCTTATTATGTGAGTTGCAAAGTCTCTGTCTCCAAGCCGAAACCATGTTTCAAATCCTAGGCGTCCAAGCATTTCAAGGCAGTTGAAGGTGTCGCCCGCTATTCCCCAGCCCTTTTCTTCATCCACTATTCCCGCAAGAGTATACATTATTATGTCCAAGTCTGGGCTTATGTGAAGCCCGTAAAGCTCTATGTCGTCACCCGTGTTACCGATTACGAAAAGATTTTTTGGAGGTACAACTTTTACGAGTCCTCTTAGGAGTTTTGCTGCGCCGACGCCGCCGGCAAGCGCTACAACTTTGCCCATGAAACCACATATATAAATTGGCTTTCAATATTAAAGTGCTTGTTTGGTGCTTTGAAATGGATGTGGTCGAGCTTATTAAGACTAGGCGTAGCATCCGCAAGTTTAAGCCAACAAAGGTTTCCCGCAAAGTCTTAGATGTCCTTTTAGATTTGGCTAAGTGGGCTCCTTCTGCGCATAATGCTCAGCCTTGGCGCATAATTGTGGTAGATGATGAAACTGTGAAGGCGAGGCTTGCCACAGCAATGGGGAAGGCTTGGCTTTCAGACATGCTTAAGGATGGCGTTCCTAAAGAGAAAGCCGAATACATTGTTAAAGTTGAAAGTTGGCAGCGGATTACCGAAAGCCCCGTTGTTATTATAGCTTGTCTGTCAATGGAGAACATGCATAAATATCCAGATAGAAGGAGAAAGAGGGCGGAATATATAATGGGTGTTCAAAGTGTTGCAGCTTACGTTCAGAACATGCTTCTCCTGGCTCATTATCACGGGCTTGGGGCATGTTGGGTTTGTGCGCCACTGTTTTGCCAAAATGCTGTAAGAAAAGTTTTGGGTTTGCCTAGTGAAGTTGAGCCCCAAGCGATGATTATAATGGGGTATCCAGACGAGAAGCCGGAGCCTCCGCCGAGAAGGCCTCTGGAAATGTTTTCAGCATTTAATTCTTGGATTCAGCATTAGAAATAACGTGGACAAAAGATAAGGGGATGTTGATGTTTAGCCGGGGGCTCTATTTTCTAAACTTTTGAAGCCTTGTTAGGAGTTCTTTGTCGCCATCATAGTCTCCGGCGCATGTTGCTATTACGCCGTCAACTAAGCCCTCAAGTTTTGATGCTGTTTCTTCAACTTTTTCCATGGTTGTTGTTACTGGCCATCCGATTATTTTGACCATTTCGGCGTTTTTAGGTGTTCCGACCAGAAAGTATGTGTATATAGGTTTGTTTAGGCGTTTACACTCTTTTGCCACATGCTCAAGAGCTGGAAAGGTTCTGTCTTCAAGCCTCATGAAAAAGACGAAGTCCCATGGCTCTTTTGCTCTTGCAATGGTTTCTTCAATGGTTCGGCGTGCGGTAAGTAAGCATCCCAATTTAACGTTTTTTAAACGTATTGTAGTGCGTAGGAAATCTCTTGCTTCCTCTGAAGATTTAAACATCTTTATTGGTTCTCCATATTTTGGTATGTCTCCCATGGTTATTATCAGCCCATCTAGGCCCACGGCATCTGCAGCCAAAGCTAAACCTCCAACCTCTACAGGTCCCTTATAGTGGAGTATGAATATTGGAATGACTATCTTTTCTGGATATTTGCTTTTCAAAACGCAACCCACTGCTGTACCGCTGGGCGCCGGCATCCCGGCGGCGCTGTCAGTTATGTTCCATCCATCGACAAGGTCTTTAACTTCCTCGGCAAGCTTCAAAAATTTCCGTGTTGGGACAAACTCGTGTAATATTTTCATCGAAACTCATCTCGCCATCTAGAGAGAACAACTTAAGCATTAAAAATTTTTGCATACATAAGGCTAAAATCATTATTTGAAATTCGTTTTGCGATAAATAGCGGAAATTATAAAGAACACCAGCATAGTAACATTTCTGTGGATGTTCATGAACGTGGTTCAGATAATTGGCGTTGAGGGCTTGCCGATCATAAAGGCTGGAGACAACCTTGCAGAGCTTATATGTAGGGCTTCTGAGCGTCAGGGGACACCAATACAAAACGGTGACATAATAGTTGTTACACATGTTATCGTTTCGAGAGCTGAGGGGCGTGTTGTAAACTTGGATGAGGTTACACCCTCGCTTTTTGCGAAGACCGTTGCGGAGCTTTACGAAAAGGACCCCGCCATGGTTGAAATAGTCCTTAGAGAAGCGAAGAGCATTAGGCGCATGGCTGATGGAAAAATAATCACCGAAACAAGGCATGGCTTTGTCTGCGCCAATTCCGGGGTTGACAAATCCAACGTGCCAGGGGAACGGTTTGTAGCTTTGCTCCCAGAAGACCCTGACGCTTCTGCCGCCAAGATTAGGCGTGAGATAAAACGTTTAACCGGCTGTGACGTGGCTGTCATAATTTCTGATACACATGGCAGACCCTTAAGAGAGGGCGAAATAAACGTTGCCGTTGGCGTATCAGGATTGAAGCCCATAAGAGATCGTAGGGGCGAAAAGGACTTGTTCGGCTATATTTTACGTGTCAAGCAGACGGCCGTTGCCGATGAACTCTGCTCAGCGGCAGAGCTTGTTATTGGACAAGCGAATGAAGGTGTTCCAGTGGCTATTATCCGAGGCTATAAATACACAAAATCCGAGGATGCGAGGGCCACGGAGCTTATAAGATCACGGGAGAAGGACCTATTCCTCTAAAAACATTTGGAGTTTGTTAGAAGTGCATGAAGGCGTCTTGCTCAAAGAGGTTGAAAGCCTAGAAGTAATATGTTTAATGGATAACTGTGTAGACTTAACATCATCCATTAACCGGCGAGAAGTCCAAAGCGTCAGAAGTTGGGTTGCAAAGCGCATGGGCAAAGAATGGGTTGAAAAGAATTTCCGTCTACCAATAGCTGAGCATGGCCTGTCAATGCTTGTTACAATAACTATCGGTGAAAAGGCGCACAGTATACTTTTTGACACGGGCGTAAGCCCAGAAGGAGCGATCTCAAACGCGCGCGGCACAGGCATAAACATTAAACAGGTTGAGGCTATTGTTTTGTCTCATGGACATTACGACCACTTTGGCGGTCTCCTAAGCTTTATTAAAGCCATTGATAAAGCCGACATACCAATAATAGTGCATGAGGACATGTTCAAAACTAGAGGCGTGGCATCATCTAACGGTTCTGTTAGGCAATATCCAGAATTCCCAAAAGAGGCTCAGATTCGCCCAGCCAAATTCGTAAAAACAAAGGAGCCTTACCTGTTAGCTGACGGCGGAGTGCTTGTGACTGGCGAAATACCAAGAAAAACGGATTTTGAGAAGGGCTACACAAAACAACGCGCCTTTATTGACGGCAAGTGGCGACCAGACCCCTGGGTCTGGGATGACCGCGCGTTGGCTGTCCACATCAAAAATAAAGGGCTTATAATATTGTCCGGGTGCGCCCATTCTGGAATAGTTAACACGGTGCTTCATGTTCAGCAGATAACCGGAATTAGTAGAGTCTACGCCATAATCGGCGGTTTCCACTTGTCTGGTAAAGAGTGCGAAGAGCGTATTGACAAAACTGTCGAGGCCCTTAAACGGCTACATCCAGAATTAGTTGCACCAATGCATTGCACTGGTTGGAGAGGGGCCTTTGCCATTGCGAAGGCTATGCCTGAAGCCTTTGTCTGGAACAGTGTTGGGAATCTTTACACCTTCTAAATTTTACTGAGTCATGAGGATTTTCTGAAAACTTAAAATTTAAAAGTAAGGTTTTAAAAATAGAGCATTCCAAAATTGTGGAGTTGAATCTGGTGAAAAAGGAGGAAAAACAAACCCCATTTTTTAAAAAGAAGTTTAAACCAATAAAGGTTAGAACTCCGAAGAAAATTTTGAAACTGCTTGTGAGGATAAATGCTGAATTCTGGGTTTTCCATGAAGAAAGTGAAGGACTTTGAAATTTTTAAAGGTGCATCGGCAGATGCTTTAATTAGGCAGATGCTTGAAAGTGGAGGTTTTACAGCCAAAAACATCGCAACAGGCGTCGACATCCTAGAGGCAATGTTGAAAGAGCAGAAAATCCTCAACTTCCTCTCTTTTCCCGCATGCATTATAGCCACTGGCACAAGGGGCGTAATTCGTGACATGGTTAAGCGTAAATGGTTCCATGTTTTGGTCACAACTTGCGGAACTTTAGACCATGACTTGGCAAGGTGCTACCGAGACTATTTTCAAGGCGACTTTTACATGGACGACAAAGAACTACATAGGAAGGGCATAAGCCGTTTAGGCAATGTGCTGGTGCCAAACGCCTCTTATGGCGAAATAATCGAAGAGAAAATGACGGATTTCCTGAACAACATATATTCGGAAGGCAAAAGGGAACTTGCCACCTATGAGTTGTGCTGGGAGATTGGCAAACGCCTAAACGAAAACTCTATTTTATATTGGTGCTGGAAAAATGGTATACCTGTAATAGTGCCGGGCATAACGGACGGTGCTGTGGGCTACCAGATTTGGCAGTTCAGCCAAGACCACAAAGACCTAAAAATAAACGTGCTTAAGGACGAGCAACTCCTAAACGACATGATTTGGGAAGCCAAAAACTCTGGAGCCCTAATAATAGGCGGAGGAATATCAAAACATCACGTCATATGGTGGAATCTATTCAAAAAAGGACTTGATTATGCGGTTTACATAACAACAGCCGTAGAATACGACGGAAGCCTATCCGGTGCTAGACCACGCGAAGCCATATCGTGGGGAAAAATACGAGAAAAAGCAAAAACAGTAACCATAGAGGCAGACGCAACAATAGCCCTACCAATAATGTATGCAACCCTCCTCGAAAGACTCTGAAACATTTTAGACAGTTTAGGTAAGCAAAAGTAATTTCTGGTTTTCTAGCTCTTTAAGGCTCCTCAGCATCCGCTTTTTCTTAGTCAATCTTATCTAAAGGCTAATTTAGAGCTTAACGCTTACTTCAAGGCCGCCGGCGCTTGCTGGTACGTGTCTGCTTGCATATTTCCCCGAATGTCTTACGTAATCAAGATAGTCTGGCGCATGTTCAACGTTGTCTGCTACCACGACACTTCCTCTGTGAAGCTTATCCTCGATTAACCGTAGATAATCCAGATATTGCTGTTTCTCAGCATCTATGAAAACGAGATCAAAATCGCCTTTTAACTTCGGAATAATCTCAAGAGCGTCGCCTACCAAAACTTCAATCGTCGGCTGCATTTCGGCCTTTTTTATGTTGTCCTTTGCAATCTCTGCTGCATGAGAGTCGATCTCTATGGTAATTAAATGAGCATTATTTCTTAACTCTTTTCCCATAAGAATAGCCGAATAACCAATAAAAGTTCCAATTTCCAAAACATGTTTAGGTTTAATCTCACGAACAAGTTTAACTAGAACTCGACCTCTGACGGGCCCAACTATGGGA
>JAWCQV010000015.1:0-11220 GCA_038869575.1 Bathyarchaeia archaeon
CCAAGGATTGAAAATGCAACTGCGAAGAGGCTTCCACCCAAGCCGAAGAGGAAGGCCGGGAAAAATGGCACATCAAACATGAAAACTAAAAGGCACGGAACTACCATAAAGGTGACAAGCGAAATTAGGAACGATGAAAAGACTGCTAGGCTTATGTAAACTTTAAAACCAATCTTAAGTCCAGCCCTCTGCAAATGCAAACTCAGATCTTCAAAAAGGGGTAAAAATCGGCTGATTTTATCGCCCACAATCCCATAAGTAGCGGATTGGAGGCTTCCAGTCCTAATTTTCCCTCCTTCGCTCTCACCTGAAGCTTCTGAGGAGCGGATTTTCGATGCAAATTGGTTTAGCTTTAACAGAACTTTTTTAAAGGCTTTCGCGAGTTTATTTTTCATTTCAGTCCCATCCTCGCCTTCTGATAAACACGTGATGGATTAGCGTAGTATTCGCGAATTATATTGGCGACTTCTGTGTGTCTGCGGATACCCCTTCTGACCATCCATTCCAAGACGGTTTTTCTACGGTTCAGCTCCCGCTTAACGTCTTCCACGCTTATATCCCTCTTTTTCGCGTGTTCTTCGAGGAGGTAGCTGTGTCCTAGAAACTCGAATTTGTCCTCACCGGCTTTCCACTTGAAAATCTCCTCCGTTATCAACTCCTTTGTTTTAGCGTTTAAACCAGCAACTTCTGTAGTGGTCAGCGTTCTTCTTGCTGGTTTTCCTTCAATTTCGGTTCTTGCCATAACCAATACCACGTCAATCATGGCTATGAGGGACCTTGGAATATTCATAGGCTCTGATTCAAGGCGGTTTATCACGGCTTCAACAGATTCAGCGTGGATTGTACACATACCCAAGTGACCCGTCGCCATAGCCTGGAAAAGCGTGTAGGCTTCCTCCCCCCTGATTTCGCCAACAATTATGTAGTCTGGTCTCTGCCGCACAGCAGCTTTTAAAAGGTCGAATAATGTTATGCTTCCCTTGTCTTCATGCCCAAAACCAAGTCTAACAACAGAGGGAATCCAGTTTTCATGGGGTAGATTAAGCTCCTGCGTGTCTTCAACACTGACTATCTTCATTTCAGGCTTTATAAACATGGATAGGCAGTTCAGCATTGTTGTTTTTCCCGCTGCTATGCCCCCAGCGACTAGCACAGAAGCCCTATTCTCAATGATATACCACAAGTATGCAGCCATATCTGACGAAAGCGTATTGAAAGCGATTAAGTCTGAGATCGTTAGTGGGTCAACACGAAAACGGCGGATGGTAAATGTTGAACCTCGACGAGTGATTTCGCTCCCATAAGTCAGTTGTATACGGCTCCCGTCTGGAAGCGAGGCATCCAAAATCGGGGAAGCAATAGAAATGTTTTTCCCAGCCAAGTATGCTAGGCGAATTATGAAGGAGTTTAGCTCTGCCTCATCATTGAAGATTATGTTTGTTGGCAGAGACTCGTATATACGATGCCAAACGTAGATGGGTATGTTTACTCCGTCAGCGGATATATCCTCAATGAGGTGGTCCTTCATTAGGGGATCTATCTTCCCATATCCAATAAAGTCCCTTATAACGTAGTAAAGGAGCTTGTCGATTGATTCCGACGGGACTTTGATACGATATTTTTTGATTATTTTGGCTGCTTTTTCCCTTAGGTATTTTTCTGCTTTTTCCTTGGTTTCTATCTCTTTTAGGTTTACGTCTATCTCTTCCATTAGAAGGCTTTTGATTTCTTTCAAGAGGCTTTCGTCTTCTTTTTGTAGTGTTGGCTCTATTACTTCGTATTGGTTTTTTTGGGTTTCTGGGTCTTTTATTATAGCGGCGTACACGTATGGCTCTTGTATTGGGTAGACCTCTCTGAAGACGGCTGGTTTTCTGGCTTTTTCTTCGATTATTATGCCTAGCTCTGCCTTTTCTTCTGTTTTTTGGGTTTCGGGCATCTGTTTCCCTTTTTAGCGTTTAGGGTGGTAGCTATTGTTTCGATAATAATATAATGTCGTAAGTCTTAATAAGTTATATGCACGCTTAATCCTTACCTAACCTAACAACGCAAAAATCGCTAAGAAAAAGCCGCCATTACTTGTATCGAGCTCTTCGCTTCTGCCTCTTCTTCTTCTGCCGCCTCATCCTCTTCTTTTTCCATTTAGCCCTGATTTCCAGCACTCCCCATAAAGGATTAAAACTCACTCTATTGTAGCGTGCCTACGCCTTAAATCTTCTTCAGTTGTCCCCATGCGATGCATAAGCTCCACAATAAGCCCATCCAAAAAAACCATGCAGTTGTTCTCGAAAATGCTTCCAAGCGGGGTCAGAGGCTCCCTTTCACCAATTAACTGCCTTGCTAAATAATCCTCCTCCTTAGGCCATCCAGCCTTAGTTCTACCCTTAATCGTCACAACCAAGTCTGCTATACGACCCAAGGGAGACTCCGGAAACGATGTTATTGCGACAACAGTTGCACCAATTTCTTTTGCCGCCGTGCTCGCTGTTAAAACCATTTTTGTTGCGCCCGTTCCTGAAATAGCTATTAGAAGGTCTCCTCTTTCCGCCGCCGGTGTTATTGTTTCGCCTAAAAAGTAAACGTTAAAGCCTAAATTCATTAGACGAAGGGCGAAGGCTCTTCCTACGAAGCCGCTTCTGCCCATGCCGACAACGAATATCTTCTTGTTTTTTGCTCCTAAAAGTATATGGATAAAACGTTCAACTTCTTTCGGGTTCAGCTCTTCAATGGAGCTTTTAATCCCTGAAATGATTTCCTCTGCCGCCGCTTTTAACCATTCCAAGTTTTCAAGCTCCGTGAAACCCTTTACAATGAAGTCTTTATTAAAAGTCTTGCGGTTACACCAAGTCCGCTACAATTTCTTCTAAACGTGGGATTGGAATGTATAAGCGGACTAGGATTGCTATGGCTAAAATGCCCATGGTTAAAAATATGAAAATATAATCGTCCATCCGCAGGTTTAAAACATAAAGGTTTGTGCGTTTTTTTGTTGCTCCCCAAGCACGTGATTCCATGGCTTCAGCCAATTCGAGGCTCCTGCGAATTGCACTAACAATAAGCGGGATCAGAATTGGAACGTAGTTCCTAATCCTTTTAAGAAAATTGCCTTTCTCAAGTTCCAAGCCTCTTGCTTTTTGGGCATCCATTATGGTTTGGGCTTCTTCAGCAATGACGGGAACAAAGCGCACGGCTGTTGTGAAGGCAAAACAGAACTCATATGGCACATGAGACTGTTCTAAGGCCAAGCCGAGATGATCCGGTGACGTTGTTAAGAAAAATATAGAGAAAGATTCGACAAGGACAACAAAACGCAACATCATAGATAGAGCATGTTCTAAAGCCGATAGCGTAACCACGTAGCCGGAACTTATGAATGAGAATATGAAATTAACAAAGAATATTAAGGAAGCTAGAAAGGCTGCACCTCTCATGGATCGAGCCCACTCACGTTTGACGCCTGCAATGATGACTAAGGGAATCTGTATCAGAAAAAGCAGGGCAAGTGGCAGCAACTCCCAAAAAAGTATAGCAACAACAAAAATTATGCACGCATAAAAAAACTTTATTCTTGGGTCGAGGTTATGAATTGGGGAGCTAACTTTTCTGAAGCGGAGTCCATCAAAAAAGCTCATGCTTTGTGCCTCTGGAAGGCTTTAAGTAGGATTTCTCTTGCCTCGTAAACGTCTATGATGTCTTTTGGGAAGCCCAGGTCTGATAGGTTTATGAAGATTTGGGCTATTTGGGGTGGAACAATGGAGGCTTGCTCCAGTATTTCCGGATTCGTGAGAATTTTTCTGGCCTCGCCATCTGCAACAATTTTTCCGTCGCGCATAAGCACAACTCTTGGGTTGCATTCAGCTACAAACTCTACGTCATGCGTCACTATAACAACTGTTTTTTCTTGAGCCTTCATCTGTAAAATGAATTGGCGGAGCTTCTCCTTTTGCTGGTAATCCTGCCCGATGGTGGGCTCGTCTAAAATTAGTATTTTTGGATCCCATGCGAGCACAGAAGCTAACGCTACCCGTTTTCTCTCTCCTCCGCTGAGCATGAAGGGCGAAGTCTTCCTATACTGTGCTAAGCCAAGAAGGTTAAGCGCCCATGTCACCCGCTTTTCTATTACGTCTTGGCTGAAGCCGAAGTTTTTTAGGGCAAATGCTATTTCCTCCTCAACAGTTTCGCTGAAAAGCTGGTGATCTGGATTTTGGAAAACGAAGCCAACTTTTCTCGCTAGAGTTGCAACACTTACTTTTGTTGTTTCAATGCCGTCCACAAGCACTTTTCCCTTGGTCGGTTTCAAAAGTCCATTAAAATGTTTCACGAGAGTTGTTTTCCCAGCCCCATTTTCTCCCATTATTGCTACAAATTCCCCATCTTGAATTGTTATGGAAATTCCCTTTAGCGCTTCTACTCCGCTTGGATATTTGAAGTAGACGTCTTGAACCTCAATCATAAGTGTTTAAGCGCCCCCCTAACCTTTTCAGCCATCTCCTCAGAAGATAATGGAACTTTTTCACCGAGTTCTATTCCGTCGCTTTTTAGTATTTGGTATAGACGTGTCGCCTTTGGAATTCCAACACCGATTAGGCGCGCTTCCTCAGAGCTAAGTATTTCATGGGGCTCTCCATCCAAAACAACAGCGCCCTCATCCATTATTATGATGTGGTCTGCATATTTGGCTGTCAAATCCAGCCTATGCTCAACGAGCACTATGGTTATTCCAAGCTTCCTATTAAGATCGTAAATAACCTCAAAAATCCTCTTAGCGCCCAATGGGTCAAGGAAGGACGTCGGCTCGTCCAATACTACGACTTCGGGTTGCATAGCTAAAACCGAGGCTATGGCGACCCGCTGCTGCTGTCCACCAGAAAGCTCTGTGGGTGTACGCTCCCTTAACTCGTATATTCCAGTAAGCTTGAGCGCCCAGTCCACCCTTTCGCGAATTTTTTCGCGTGGAAATCCAAGGTTTTCAAGTCCAAAAGCTACATCCTTCTCTACTGATAAGGCAAAAAGCTGGTTTTCTGGGTTTTGAAAGACTAATCCCACGTGGGTTGCAAGCTCGTATATTTGGTGTTCCGGAACCCTCAAACCAGCAACGGTTACTTCGCCTTTCAATTCACCCTGATAAAAGTGGGGAATTAACCCGTTGAAACATCTGCACAGAGTTGTTTTTCCACATCCGCTTGGACCAGTAATTAATGTAAATTCACCTTTTCCAATTTTGATAGAAACATCTCTAATTGATGGTTTTGTGGTTCCCGGATAAGTGTACGTTAGGTTTTTTGTTTCAATTATCGCCATACTTGGTTTTTTCCACCACGTCTTAAGCCTAAACTTTACCATTTAAGAGTAACTACTTAAGTTTGAGTGTATTTGCTCGCCATTGCTATTTTTTCCCTCAAAAGCTTCAAACAACGTTTAAGCCCAGCCTCAAGCTCTCCAAAGCCGTTAACTCCAGCGGCCGTTGAGTGCCCTCCACCCATCCCGTTGAGGTATTCGCCTAAAGGTTTGGCTATGTCCCTTCCAAGATGAATGCCTGTCTTCTCATGAAACTCTTTCGTGCAGCGAAGGCTCATCTCCAAACTTTCATTTTTCTGTCCAGCCACGACAGCCACATGTGCTCCAAGGTCTATTATGGCTCTAGCTGCTGAAGCTTGAAAGGCACTAACATGTGATAGGGCAATTATCCAATCGCCTATTTTGAATAGCTTAGCCCTCTTACAAGCTTTAAGTCTCGCAACCCTCTCGGAAAAATCCATGGGCAAGGATAGAATTGCCAGTGCTTCTTGAACGTTCACGCCAGCGTCTATCAGTTCAGCAACTGTTTTAAGTGTTGAGGAATTAGCCAAAACAAAGTGGCGCGTGTCGAATGCTATGCCTAGAAAAATCGCCTTGGCCTCTTTCTCCTCAATTTTCACGCTCGACTGTCTATAAAAGCTGTATATTATCTCGCATGTTGATGAAACATTTTCATCTGTAATGCAAAGTTTCGCCATCTTCTCCGTTTCTGGATGAGCCGCGTGATGGTCAATAACGATTATGGGCGCCCTTGAAGTCTTCACTTTTTCTGCAAGGTTGTTTAACTGTTGAATAGTGTTTGTATCCAAAAGAATTATTAAATCCGCCTTTTCCACCTTGGGCTTGGCTTCCACATTTATTGGCAAATATTTTAGGATGTGTTTTGAAAGGCGACTTATCCCTTGCGCTGCTCCAATCTCAACGCTGACTTGTGGTTTACACTTTTTAATCAGACTTGCCAAAGCATAAGCCGAGCATATGGCGTCCGGATCTGCATTATGATGGCACAATAAGACTACGTGCTGAGCATTCGCTTCCTCCACTATTTGGGTTAACTCTGCAAACGACACCTAAGCTCCCTCAAGTACTTTTCAGCCGAGTTGAACGCCTCTTTAACAGCCTCATCCGCAAGCCTTTGAACGTCGTATTCTTGCATCAATGGCGACAAGACTATTTCAACATCAATAGTTAATGTTAAGGGTTTCTCACCGTTTGTTTCAACGCTTATGTTTAATGTTTCAACACGTTTAGGCGAAACCTTTGACAGCACATATTCTCTTGCAGCTTCCTCGGCTCTTGAACAGAGCTCCTCAATCTGTTCTGGAGTTAACTCTGGCAAGCCTATCTCTTCCAAGGCTCCACCAATCCTTATTGATGAGCTTTTTTATGGTTGCGTTCCTGAAACTGGAGCTAGATCTTGCTGAAGCCTTGTCTGAAGATCCTTCATTTGACTTCGAAGACGTTCCTCTTGCTTGCCCAAGACAGAGGCTCGCATGTTGAGAAGCTCTTTGCGCTCGTTTAAGTCGGCCGTCACCTTCGCCTTGTCAGCCTTAACTAATAGCGAACCTATTGCCTTGTAAATAATTGCGTCATCTGCAACCTTCTGCAGCTCACTTAAAGCCTGCTCAATCTCTGTTAGCTCCAATTCCACTTGCTGCTTCTGAGCCAAAACAGACTGTAACGTCTGTTGCAACTGCTGAAACCTCAGGAGACGCTCCTGAACCTGTGGAGGAAGTTTAGCCAACTCTTCGCTCAAATTTATCCTTCCATCTGCACAGCTTTACGCTAAACCAGTTAATTAAACATTTTCTATAGAAACGGTGGATAAAGGAAAACTTTAACAGCAAAATTAGGGGGAGGGACAATCAACTTTAGTTTTCACTACAACAAAATTGTTAGAAAACCTAAAAAGGCATAGTATTTGCTGCTTAATCCTAACCGTAAATATGAACCTTCAACGTGATTGAAACAGTTAATTTTAAAGGCTTAAAAATAGAAGATTAACAACTACATGCGGGGTGATATTGCGTGGTTAAGGTTGACGGATACGAAGTCCCAGAAGGTCTATACTACTCGAAGGATTTTGAATGGCTCAAAATTGAGGGGGACAAAGTTCGCGTTGGCATAACAGACTACGCTCAAAAACAGCTTAGGGAAATTGTTTATGCAGAGTTACCAAGTCCGGGAACTACAACAAAGCAGAACGAGCCATACGGCACTGTTGAATCTGTAAAGGCCGTTTCAGACCTTGTGGCGCCGGTTAGTGGAACAATAGAAGAAGTGAACACAGAGGTACAATCAAAACCAGAGCTTTTAAATGAAGACCCCTATGGGAAGGGTTGGCTTCTTGTCATAAAGCCCTCAAACTTGCAAGCAGAACTAAAAAACCTAATGGACTTTAATGCGGCTGTTGAGTGGCACAAAAGCCTGATAAAAGAAGGGAAATAGCAATTGCCAAGACGCATAGTAATAATTGGGGCGCATGCAGCAGGCGTAGATGCAGCCTCAGCCGCTAGAAAAACAGACCGCACAGCAGAAATCACCCTAATAACCGATGAGAAACATGCCGGATATTCTCGCTGCGGATTACCATTCGTCATAGGAGGACACATACCAAGCTTCAGCAACCTCATAGTTTTCCCGCCAAGCTACTTCCAAATGATGAAACTAAACCTAAAAACAGAAACAAAAGTGACAAAAATAGACACGGGCAAAAAAACTGTACTAACAGTGGACAAGGCTGGAAATACTGGAGAAATTCCCTATGACAGCCTAATAATAGCCGCTGGTGCAAGCGCCTTCACACCTCCAATCAAAGGAAGAGAAAAACAGGGAATATTGCCCCTAAGAACAATTGAAGATGGACAGCGAATAGATCAGTCAATAAAGGAAGGAGCAAAAACAGCCGTCGTCATGGGTGCCGGACTCATAGGCCTTGAAACTGCAGTAGCATTGCAAGAACGAGGCTTAAAAGTGACGGTTGTAGAAATGCTGCCCCAAGTTTTGCCAGCCATGCTTGACGCAGACATAGCGAAAATGGTTCAGGAAATGTTGGAGCAAAAAGGCATACGAATCCTAACTAACAAGCCTGTTGAAGAATTTCTAGGAACGGAAAAGGTGACGGGAATAGTGGCTGGAGGAGAACAAATAAGCGCAGACCTTTTTGTCAGCGCCTTTGGTGTAAGGGCAAACACGCAACTCGCAGTGGATGCTGGTATAACCATCGGCGAAACTAAACTTATTAAGACGAACGCAAGAATGGAAACAAACATCAAAGACGTTTACGCCGTAGGTGACTGTACAGAATCAACCCACATAGTCACACAAAAGCCAGTCGTCCAACAACTTGGAACGGTGGCTGTGAGACAAGGAAAGGTTGCTGGAGTAAACGCAGCTGGAGGTTACGCACTATTTGCTGGAGTAATTGGCTCATCAGTAACTCAACTATATGATATGCAAATAGGCGCAACAGGGTTAACAGAATTAGCCGCAAAAAAAGCTGGAATAGAACCAGTCACCGGAACCATAACTTCAAAGACAAGGGCAGACTATTATCCAGGCGCCTTACCAATAAAAGTTAAGCTTGTTGTGGAGAAGGAATCACAGCGCATCATCGGCGCCCAAATTATAGGCGGAGAAGAGGTGACTCAACGCATAAACGCTGTTTCATTTGCTATACAGAAGCAGATGACTGTGCGAGAACTAGCCAAAGCTGATACGGCTTATGCACCGCCCCTCAACGAGACATGGGAGCCACTTGTTTTGGCTGCCGAAATGGTCATGATGAAACTTCGCTAAAAACCCATTTCTTTCTTTTTATTCTTGTCGGAAAATTAATTAAGAGAACATGTTCCATTAATATCCGAAACTTAGTGTAAATGGTGATTTGAATGGCGATAAGAGTAGCCATAAACGGTTTTGGGAGAATTGGAAGGCTTCTATACAGAGCAGCTATAGAAAGAAAAGCAAAAATAGACTTCGTGGCCGTAAACGATATAGCGGACGCGAAAACCCTAGCTCACCTCCTAAAATACGACTCGGTACACGGGCCATTTCAAGGCGATGTGCAAGTTAAAGACAACAGCATAATCGTGAACGGAAAAGAGCTTAAAGTGCTATCCGTAAAGGATCCGGCGCAACTACCATGGAAAGATCTGGATGTTTATTTGGCGGTGGAATCCACAGGCTTGTTCACAAAACGTGAAGATGCAGCAAAACATCTTCAAGCAGGAGCAAAGAAGGTTTTAATATCAGCTCCGGCTGAAAACCCAGACATAACCATAGTTATAGGCGTGAACCACGACAAATACGACCACAACAACCACCACATTCTATCAAACGCGTCGTGCACCACAAACTGTGTAGTGCCATGTGTAAAGGTACTTCACGAAAACTTCGGCGTTAAAGCTGGACTGATGACAACAGCCCACGCCTATACAAATGACCAGCGCATAATGGACCTAGTCCACAGAGACTTAAGAAGGGCAAGGGCTGGAGCGATAAACATAATTCCGACAACAACAGGGGCAGCGAGAGCCTCAGCCCTAGTCTTCCCAGAACTGAAGGGCAAAATTGACGGCATAGCCCTGCGCGTTCCAGTTCCAAACGTTTCGATAGTTGACTTAACCGCTGTTCTTCAGAAGGATGTGACAAGAGAAGAGGTTAATGCGGCTTTCAAGAAGGCAGCTGAAGGCCCATTGAAGGGTATAATGGCTTACACTGAAGAGCCAATAGTCTCTACAGACGTTAACCACACCTCATACTCCGCTGTAGTCGACGGCCTATCAACGATGGTTGTTGCTGGAAACCTTGTCAAGGTGCTGGCATGGTACGACAACGAGTGGGGCTTCTCCTGCAGAATGGTTGAACTCATAGAACTCATCGGAAAGAAGGCTGGTTTCTAACCCGACCAAATATAAAACTTAAAAGCAAACAACCCCTCTATTTTTCTTTTCTAAATACGAAGAGGGACATATATGGCTAAATATTTAACTTTAGACGATGTTGACGTTAAAAATAAAGTGGTTCTTGTAAGAGTTGACTTCAACTCCCCGGTAGACCCGGTAAAAAAGAAGGTTCTGGACGACACAAGGATTAGGGCGCACGGCGAAACCACCATAAAGGAGCTAGCTCAAAAAGGCGCAAAGGTTGTAGTGCTTGCCCACCAAGGGAGGAAAGGCGACCCAGATTTCATACCACTGAAAGAGCACGCTGAAATCCTCGGCAAAGTCTTAGGAAAACCAGTAAAATTCGTGGACGATGTCTTCGGAGAGAAAGCCCAAAAAGCAATTAAGGAATTGAAAAGCGGCGAAATTCTGGTCCTAGATAACGTTAGAAACTTCGCCGGAGAAACAAAGGAGGGCACACCAGAAGACCACGCCAAAACGGAGCTCGTCAAAACACTTGCACCAATGGCAAACATATTCGTAAACGACGCTTTCGCGGCAGCCCACAGAGCCCACGTCTCGATGGTTGGCTTTACGGCTGTTCTGCCAAGCGTCGCCGGAAGAATAATGGAGAGGGAACTAAAATCTCTAAGTAGAGTGCTGGAAAACCCAGAAAAACCATGCGTATACGTGCTTGGCGGTGCCAAGGCGGACGACTCCCTAGAAATCTCAAAATATGTTTTGGACAATAAAATAGCAGACTACGTATTAACGGGCG
Source organism: Bathyarchaeia archaeon (assembly GCA_038869575.1). Taxonomy (GTDB): domain Archaea; phylum Thermoproteota; class Bathyarchaeia; order Bathyarchaeales; family Bathycorpusculaceae; genus JAGTQI01. Next base: position 10,960 of record JAWCQV010000015.1, read on the forward strand.
GCGTTGTAGGACACGTCTTCATGGTTGCAAAAGGATACGACCTAGGCAAGCCCAACATGAAATTCCTAGAAGAGAAAAAACTGATGGGACTAGCCCCCGGAATAAAGGAGCTCATGCAAAAATATCCTGACAAGATTAAGGTTCCGGCAGACGTAGCGGTGGAAGTAAATAAAAAACGTCAAGAAATCCCCGTGGAAAAACTTCCCACAGACTATCCGATATTCGATATAGGAGCAAAAACTGTTGAAAACTATGTAAAGA
>JAWCQV010000016.1:0-11210 GCA_038869575.1 Bathyarchaeia archaeon
CAAAAAATGAACATTCTTGTACATTAAAAGGCTAGAGAATTTCTATATTCATCCCATCAACAGAGTATTCGCGCCGTGTGTAGGTTTGAGGGTTGTATCTTCCACCAGCCTTCTTGATCCATAAGAAGTTCTTATTCTCATTCCTGGTTAGGTCTATAACCACCTGTGTCATGTGCTCTATTAGGGCACAGAACTCCTTGGGATGGGCGTTTTTAGCCATAGTCCAGTAAGCGAGAGTTTGGTAAGCATACAGCGCCGGACAAATATGTCCAAAAAAGGCTTTAACAGCGTCCCTTCCCCAGTTATGCTCCATTATTGATAGACTGTTGAAGATAAGTCTTGTTCCAGGCGTAACAAATTCCCTTTCAATTCTTCCAAAGAAGTGATGGAAACGATCTGGGTCTTTTGAGCTTGGAACTTTCCTTATCCAGCTTGGAGCTTTATCATAAAAATCGTTAAATATCAACTCGCCCTGCCCTGAGGCTTCCGAGAAACAATCTAAAACGAGGAGCTTCTTCTCCCAACCATTGGGCAGCGTTTTTGTTAGAGGTGCTAATTGGAGCATAATTGCTTGAGGGGGATAAATAAATTCAAGATATATGACCTGGTTTCCTTCGATTATGCCTTGCCGCATAAAGGAGTATAAGAATTCCCCCGCAAATGTTCCAGATTCCACTTCCCATAAAACATTTTCACCTAATAGCAATCCGCCGCCAAGGAGCTTATCAAGTCCTTTAACTCCTGTTGAGTAGAAGATTTGTTTTTCGCTGGGGTTATTTGACAATGAAATGCACCGGGTGTAAGGTTCACATGCATCATTAAAAATGTTGCGTCGTCATTTCGGATGTTCTAATGGTGTACATTTGTGTACATTATGAACATAATGTTTCTATACTTGAACATATGTCATATTAAGGCTCTAGAACAAGAAGAGGTGGAAAATGAAATGTTAAACTCTGTGGAGCTCTCCGCTAGAGAGTTGGGAATGCTTAAGTTAATGGTCGACTTCTTCGCTGAAAAACCTGAGCTAACAGCAAAGATAGAAAGTTATACAACAGCCCACTATGCCCTTTTAACAACATATTCGGAAAACTTTGGAATACCCGTCGAAGATTCTCTAAAAGTTTTTGAAGAACTCCAGAAGAAAATTACGGAAGCCGAATATGTCCATGTTAAGGCGCCAGAGCCCATAAGGAAGCTTCTGCCATTGACCGCTGAAGAGTTAAACATGCTGCGAATCATCGTAGACTATTTCTCCGAAAACCCGAAAATGGCGCCTGCCGGTTCAATGTTTTCAAGAAGGGAAGACGCCGTTGCTGAAACTTATATGTGGTTTTACGGAAGCAAAGAAGGAAACGGCGAAGTGGCAAGGCAAATCCTAACAAATCTTGTTGAGAAACTCCAAACAGCCGTATTTGTTAAAATAGATACTTTGGCACCATTAGCTGTTACGCCAAACCCTTACGAAGCCGCCCTTAAACAGTTGGACATCGCCGCTGAAAAACTGAAACTTGACCCCGGCATCCATGAAATTTTGAAGCGCCCCATGCGCACCTTAATAGTTAACATTCCAGTGGTTATGGATGACGGGAGCATTCAGGTTTTCACGGGTTACCGTGTACAATATAATGATGCATTAGGTCCAACTAAGGGCGGCATTCGATACCACCCAGAACTAACACTAGATGAAGTTACGGCATTAGCGGCATGGATGACATGGAAAACAGCCGTTGTAGGACTGCCGTTGGGAGGAGCAAAAGGCGGAATTAGATGCAATCCTAAAGAAATGTCCAAAACTGAGTTAGAACGCCTAACAAGAGGGTATGTGCGGGGTATAGCGAAATTTATAGGTCCATTCGTCGATGTGCCGGCGCCGGACGTTTACACAGACGCACAGACAATGGCCTGGATAATGGATGAATACAGCGAAATCGTTGGATATTCAGCCTTCGGAGTTGTAACAGGCAAACCCGTTAGCGTTGGCGGTTCCCGTGGAAGAAGTGAGGCAACTTCAAGAGGCTTAATGTACACAGTGATAGAGGCAGCCAAATACTTAGGGATAAACCTCAAAGGCGCAACGGTAGCTGTGCAAGGCTATGGAAACGTCGGATATCACGCAGCACGCCTACTACATGAAGTGGGATGCAAAATCATAGCAGTTTCAGACTCCAAAGGCGGAATATATAACCCTAACGGACTAGACCCAGAAAAAGTGTTAGAGCACAAAAACAGAACAGGCTCAGTGGTTGATTACCCTGAAAGCATATTCATAACTAACGAGGAGTTGTTGGAGTTGGAATGCGACATTCTTGTGCCAGCAGCCCTAGAAAACCAAATCACCAAAACAAACGCAGACAAAATAAAGGCAAAAATAGTGGCGGAAGGAGCCAACGGACCAACAACCCCAGAAGCCGACGAAATTCTCTTTAAAAAGGGAGTGTTTGTCATACCAGATATTCTGGCGAATTCCGGTGGCGTAATTGTCAGCTACTTTGAGCAAGTGCAGAACCAGATGAACTATTATTGGACTGAGGAGGAAGTAAGGAACAAACTGGAGGAAACAATAACTAAGGCTTTCTATGATGTTTTAGAACTTTCAAAGCAGTATAACGTGAACATGCGCGTAGCCGCCTACATGTTGGCTGTTAAAAGAGTCGCCGAAGCCCTCATGACAAGAAAGGGAACAAGACTTACACCCATCGAGTCTTCTTTGTTAACACGCAGATAGCTCCCTCACTTTTTCTATGTGTTCATATGTACATTTTCAGAAAAATGTGAACATATTTAAAGCAGCCTTTAAAATAGTAGACACAACGTGAAACCCTATGTCCGTCCACCTTCACACAACAATAACAAAAAAGGCAAACGACATACTTGAAGAATTGGCAAAAACTTATGGCACAAAAAGCCGAGTCCTTGAAAAAGCCCTCGAAACTCTACTTAGAGTGGATAAGGTTGGCTCATGCGACGACTGCGCAGTAAAAGCTAAAGTAAACGAGCAGACCAAGCTTAAGGAAGCCCTTGACCTAGCCTCAATCAGCAGACGAAACCTAGACAGCCTCCTAGAAATAGCCATAGGAAACAAAACAATTGAGGATTTTATAAAGGAGCAGAAAGCAGAAGCAAAAAACATCATAGAAATCCTCAGAAGCTCCATCAGCTGGAAGTCCCCATCGAACTTTAAAGAATTCCTGATAGTCTTAGATGAGATTAGAAACCTCACAAACATGTATGAAATCCCATCATACAGCGAAATCGACAATATAGCAATTTTAAGACCAAAAGTTTTCAAGCGATTACCAATAATAGTAGCCTTTCACGTTGCAACAGTATTAGAAGGCATAGGAGTCTACTTTGACATTCGAGTTATGGGCGAAGACATAGCCATAAAAATGGTGCGTCCCGAAGTTTACCCACTAAGGAGGAAAGAGTTCGGAGAGTTCCTAGAACAACAAATTGAAAAAGAATTGGAAAGTGTAACCCCAGGATTTTTTAAGAGCACCCTAATGCTTGTCGGACCAGCCTTCATGAACTGGGCGGAAAAACACCTGGAAGAGCCAATATCAGACTTGGGCAATCTTTTAGAAGATGCCAGAATCGTTTTAGGAATAGACGAGTTTCCAAAAGAACCAAAGGATTTCGTAAAGGCACTATTATCCGCCTTTGTCAAAATGAACTGGTTTAAACAAGCAAAGGTTTTAATCGAGAGGGATGAAAATGTCTTGGAGTTGGTTTTTCAAGCCGCATCAGCTTCAATAACACGGATGTCTGTGGCAGCCTTATCAGTTATGCTAGCAACTCGAGGGTGGAAGACGCTAAACTATTCGACAGAACACACAACGGTTAACATGACAATTCAGTATGTGGGAGCTGAAGACCAAAGTCTCCTTGACCAACTGGCTGAATTAAGCCTTTTCCAAGTTATAGGCAAACAATTCCTAGACGTTATTCCTATTCCGCGCGATCTTTTCAACTCCTTTGCCTTAAAAGTCTATGAAAGTGATAGACGAAAGTTTGAAGAGATATATTGTGCAACTGGAACTCGTATATCCAACGCCATCCGCATGTTATCAAGAAATGATCCTGAAAAAATTAAGAGACTTGCAAAAAATTTCATCCTTAAAAATATTAGTTCAACTCAGCCAGACGCTGAGGTTCGCTTCGTAGATGATGAACATTTTACCATAATTTTCAAGCGTATAGACCCTCTTGTAATGAACAGCCAAAGAGTTTTAATAGAATCCATGTTCAAAGAATTGGGCTACGAGATAACGACAACAACTTTCCAAAATCTCTTGAGCTTCAAATTGAAAATGTTAGAGAAGCCCATACTTGAGCCGCTGCCACGGAAAAAATTAATGCAAACACTGATTGAAGGCATGTCGTGCAACTCTGTAGAGGAGGCCTTCGCCGTAGAAAAAGAACAACTTGACGAGCTATTTCCAGAGGACTATCCATGGACAATAAGGGAGGTTGGCGAAAGAATCACAGATATGTACAGAGAACTCGGTGTAGAAGTGGAAATAGAGTATTTTGAGGGAGGGTTCACCCTCAAATACAAAAGTTGCCCATACTATAAACTTGTAAAAACAGGACAAAAAACGTGGCTCTGCAGCCTCCGCAAAAAAACAATCGAATATATAATCTCACGGGTAAGCCACGGGAAAAAGGGCAAGATAAAAATCATAAAGTCCCTACTGCAAAACGAGCATCCATGTGAATACGCAATATTCTTAACAGGATTTCTCGAAAGGGAAGAGAAAGCCGAAGCCCAAGAATAGCCTTTTAGAAAGGCTAAACAAGTATTTATTAACTGTTCCTTTCATTATGAAAGCAGAGGAGGCTCTCTGATTGAGTTTTGAGATGTGGGCTGAAAAGTACAGACCAAAAACATTGGATGAGATGGTAAACCAGAAAGAGATAGTCGAACGCCTTAAAAGCTTCGTAAAAGCCAAAAACGTGCCCCACTGCATTTTCGCTGGACCGCCTGGAACCGGGAAAACTACGGCTGCTCTTTGTTTAGCTAAGGATCTTTATGGCGAATCCTACCGCGAGTATATTATGGAGTTGAACGCCAGCGATGAGAGAGGCATAGACGTTGTGCGGGAAACAGTTAAAACTTTTGCGAGGGTACGCTCCATAGGCGAGGTTCCATTCAAAATAATGATTTTAGACGAGGCGGATAACATGACCGCTGATGCCCAGCAAGCCTTAAGGCGAACTATGGAGCGGTATACGGAAACATGCCGTTTCATATTATGCGCCAATTACAGTGGTAAAATTATAGAGCCAATACAGTCACGTTGCGCGCCCTTTCGCTTTACGTATCTACCAAGGGAAGAACATGATAAGTACTTGCGGTACATAGCCGAAAATGAAGGCATAAAACTTCTTAGCGATGGGTTAGATGCCATCTACGAGGTTTGCGGCGGAGACTTGCGAAGGGCAATAAATACATTGCAAGCCGCCGCCTCTTTAGGCAAGCCAATAGACGCCAAAATCGTTTATTCAATTGCCGGAAGAGCCAATCCAGCAGACGTGCAGAAAATGATTGAAACCGCCATGAAGGGCAACTTTATCGAAGCGCGAAAACAGCTCCGCGATATGATTCAGAAGTATGGTGTGGCTGGAAGCGACATAATCCGCCAAATCCACACAGAAATCTTCAGAGCAGACATCCCAGAACCATGGAAAATAAAATTGGCGGACATCGTGGGAGAAATTGATTATAGGCTTGTCGAAGGCGCAGATGAAGAGGTCCAATTAAGCGCATTGCTAGCCAGACTCGTCGAGGCAGCCTATGAAATAAAGGGCTCGAGAAAGGTGTAAATTGTGTATCAGCCTTGGACCGTCAAATACAAGCCAAAAAGCTTGAAAGAGGTTGTTGGAAACAGGGAAGCCATACAAAAGTTTGTTGAATGGGTAAAGTCATGGGATGAAGGAATACCGAAAAGGAGAGCAGTCTTTCTTTACGGTCCGCCTGGTGTTGGAAAAACCGTCACTGTTGAGGCCTTGGCAAACGACTTTAAAATGGAGTTGGTGGAGAAAAACGCTAGTGATTACAGAACAGAGGAAGCCGTTAAACGCTTTGCCGGGCTAGCATCCCAATACGGCTCACTATTTGGCACAAAGAGAATTATTCTTTTTGACGAGTTGGATGGTTTAACTGGAACAGCGGATAAAGGCGGAGTTAAGGCTATAACAGATATAATAAAGACGGCTCAGTGCCCAATAGTGCTTATTGCCAACAACGCTTTCGACCCTCGGTTCGTTAACCTTCGCAACTACTGCCTTCTAATAGAGTTTAAAAAACCTCCGGCAACTGATGTTCTAAGACATTTGAAGACTATATGCATAAAAGAGGGCATAAACGCTGAGGAAAATGCCTTAAAGTTTATCGCCCAACGCTCAGAAGGCGACATCCGCTCGGCAGTGACAGACCTTCAAGCATTGGCACAGGGCAAGAAGCGTTTAGCATATGAAGATGTGGCGTGGCTTGGCTTTCGAGATCGACAAGAGACTATATTTACTGTTTTGCGAATGATCCTATATGGTAAAACATGTGAGGGAGCAAAACGCGCCGTTAACGCGGCGGATGTTGACGTTGACATGCTTTTTGAATGGATATATGAGAATGTTCCAGCCCACCTAACAGACCCCCATGACTTGGCAAAAGCAATGGATGCCCTTTCAGTGGCTGATGTTTACCGCGGAAGAATAAGAAGCACACAAGACTGGAGTTTCATACGCTACGTGATCGACTTTATGACCGCCGGTGTAGCCATGGCAAGGGTAAACACAAAAACTTCCGGCTGGACCCCATTCCGATTTCCAGAAAGAATACAGGCCTTGTCGAGATCAAAGGTGGAACGCGCAATGCAGCTGGAAATAGGACAAAAAATTAAGCGAAGATGCCACATATCTGCTTTGAGAGCTTCAAAAGAAATTCTTCCATATCTAAGGATAATCTTCAAAAACAATGTAGAAATGGCCGCTGGAATCGCAAAATGGCTTGACTTAACACCAGAAATGGTTGAATATCTAGCTGAAAGCAAGGAAAAAGCCGAGAAAATAAACAAATTTTTAAGTTAAGCCTTTAGTGAATTTTGCTTCCCTCAACTATATCTTTCTCCGGTTGTATGACTACGACGTTACCCTTGTCGTCTTCAGCCGCCAAAATCATGCATTGAGATTCTACGCCCATGAATTTTCTCCGCTGTAGGTTTAGGATAAAGGCATACTTCTTACCCACAAGGTCCTCTGGCTTATACCATTGCAAAAGCCCAGCAACAGCTTGACGCTTCTCTGTTCCAAAGTCAACAATCATTCTAATGAGGTTTCGTGAACCCGGAATTTGGTTTGCCTCTAAAACCCTTCCTACTCGCATATCAAGTCTTTGAAACTCTTCAAATGTTATTTCCGTCATAGGCATCAACTCAAATTCGTATACGCAGCACTTTTAAGTTTTGTGTGCAACCCTCTCCTTCTTTATTTTTTTAACGGTTTTTGCCACGCCTTCCCATCCTTCGTCAGCCTTCGAACGGATTATTTCGAACGCTTCCTTTGAAGTTAAGCCTGGCAACTCTTCGCCAACCGCCTTCCTAACTAAATAGGCCGCGGCATTTAGAACTTCGCCGTTTAATCGTGAATCCATTAAATCCGCTAGGTGACATATTAAAGCTTCAATGGTGTGAGGTCGTATTGGACCGTATTCCCCGTGATGAGCGGAAACTACATGAATAAGTTCTAACGGGAAACCTCTTCGAACAAGCTCTGATATGACGATGGATAAGTGATCCATGTAGTCACCTAAACCAGTTGTGCCGTAACTCCCGTTCTCACCCACGGTGTAGGTTACTGGCTTAAAGATGTCGTGGAGTAAAATACCAGCTATAACAAGGTCACGGTCCACTTTCCCATTATAAACTTTTTCAACCGAATTGCACAACGCCATGGCCAAATTTGTTGCTGAGATGATATGTTCCATATAGCCGCCTGGATAACAATGATGATGGGATAATCCTGCAGGTGAAACATCTAGCGGCAAGCCAGAATAAACTTTACCGCCAATCTCAAAAACTGGGTTTTCAAGGAGTTCAACAACTTTCTTACGAAGGTCCTTGTCGCGAATTTTTTCCGTTAAAGCCCTTATTTTTGGATTAAGCAAAATTTCCCACTTCCAAAGTTAGCCCTATCGAACCACCTATTTTACTTTCAATGAGTATATTATGTTTTATAATTATGAGAATGTCTAGAGACTATTTTGTTTCGTTCCATGGTTGCAATTTCATGGGCCATTTTTAATGGTTCTGGAACGCCACCATGACGTGTGCAATGCCTAACAATTTTTATGGCTGTTTCAAGCGACACCATATGTCCAATGCTCACGTAAAGAACTTTTCCACCGGAGGCTCTTAACGCAGCTCCAATAACCCTGCCTTCGTGCCATAGATAAGCGAAATCCCTATTACCAAATGGCTCAACTTCGCCAACAAGCTTGCTCTTCGCAACACCTACCGTTGGCCTGTTTAGAACTACACCCAAATGACTTGCAAAACCACATCGATATGGATGCGCAAACCCTTGTCCATCAACCAAAAGAACATCCAGCTGATTCTTCAACTTCTTAATACACTTAAGCGTAGGCGGTAACTCTCTAAATGAAAGAAGCGTCGGAACGTACGGAAAGGCAACTTTACAAATGGCCGTTTGAGCCTCAACAAAGTCCAAACTATCATAATTTAGAATTACAACTGCACTTATGGCTAAGGTTCCAGCGTAGGCAACATCAACACCAGCCACGTAGCGGATTTCCTTTGGCAATCTATCTTCAAAAATGATGCGTTTTGAAAGTTGAAGTTGCGCCTTATGTGCTTTTTCAACCGAAAAGTGCGATCTTAAATTGGCTAAATTCATTTATTCTCCTTTTTCAAAGCTTCAAAGCGTCTTTCCAGCTTTTCAAAACGCCTCATATAATTTTCAAGGGATTGTCTTCGCACCTCGTGGGTTACGTCACCCCTCGTGGTTTCAATAATTTTTCTCGCAACGTCGCATTTTCTTCTTAGACCCGGAACAAGCATGTAGGCTTCATCCATAGCCATGAGCTCCGTGTAGATTTCGTCCATGACCTTTAGGCACTGCTCGCTTTTCTCAGCGTTACCTTCCCGCAGAGCATCCAAAGCCAAACGCCTGTACTCGCCAATAACATCTGCAAGACCTAGAACATAATCTATTGAAGGTACGTTAATTTCCATGGGCGTAACAAAACGCTCTTCTTCAATCAACGTGAGAAATATATTTGCTTCAGCATACTCCTGAAGGGCTATATCATATAAACCGCTGTGAATTATATCTGGATGCTCCTTCGCAACCGTATTAAGCCCAGAAATTATCATCCTGGCTTTTTCAAGGAGTCGCCTTGCCTCTTTAAGTCTTTTCTGGTGAATAAAAAGTATTGCTTGTTTAGATATACTAGTCAATTTTCTCATTTCTGTTTGGGCTTTATCTCGAATCTTCTCCTTACCTTTAAGCTCCCTTCTGATCTGCCTTAAAACAGCTTTCAAATATGTCATACTCGTTAACGCTCTGTCTTATTTCTTATAAAATAAAAGGGCAACAACTATTTTATCGTTGCCAAAAAGTATGGAAAGTGGCGGCAAATTTTGATCGCTTTTAGGCTTTTAGCTGCTTTGCTGCTGTTGCTTTTCTTGTTCTGTCCATCGCTCAATGAGCAATTTGTCGTCTCCGATTTTGAAGCTCACTTTTACAAATATTGAGTCTGAGCCCTTGAAAGGGAACATACTGTCTTCAGCTAAGTCCTTTGGTAAATATATTAGGAACTTGCCGTCCTTTCGCCTAAATAATCTGCCTTTTCCCTCACTAACCATGGGTTGCACCCTAATGGAACCAGTTTGAACATCAATGAATAAAAAGCGAGTTATTTAACCTTTACTCCTGCAATAAATATAGAAAGCCTTAACCAGAAGAAAATCGTATGGGCTTTTCAAGCCTGCTTAACAACACTACTCTGCTTTCTTCCGACTCATCAATAACATTGTAGCTTGTGGCGTTTGCAAGTTGCAACGCAAATTCACGTATTTCTTTGTAGCTTGGCATGCTTTGATACCCCAGTCGCAGTCTCGAAAAGCCGACGTGCATATAGGCTTTAGGCTCGATGTACGTGGGGTTAGCCTTCTCTATTAGTTTGGCATATTCCTCAACATTTTCCATGTTCAGACCACGCACAGCCGTTATCCGAATCACCGTTGGGCAGCTGAAACTGCGCAGGATCTCCAGCGTTTCATTAAGCTTCTCCCAAGCATCCGCTAATATGGGACGACAGACTTTTCGGTGAATTTCCCTGTTTGGAGCGCACACAGAAATGTAAAGCTGAGTTGGCTCATGATTTAGTTCAGCTAGTGCGGATGGAACCGTGCCGTTGGAAACCAGAAAAGTGGTGAAATTTCTTACGTGAAAGGCGTGAAGAAGCTCCCCGATAGGCTCGTAGAGAGTTGGCTCGCCTGTAAGGCTTATTGCCGCATGCCTCGGTCTAAGGGCTTCCTTAAACTTCAGATGATTTGCCTTTGGATTTCCCTTATACCCACTTAAAATTTCAAGCTGTGCCTTTATGCTTCCCTCAACAATTTCTTCCGGAGAATCCCATTTTGGCAGCTGGGTTTCCCCCCATGTGATTTGGAGATCTCCGCTCTGAGCTCTCCAGCAGAAAAGGCATCTTTGTGTGCAGTAAAAAAGCGCTGGTGTCATTTGGATGCACTGGTGAGATTTTATCCCGTAAAACTTCTGCTTATAACAAGGTCTATCATGGATAAGGCTTTCGTATAGCCATCTGCACCTTTTGACAGCTGAATGCCTACCGACAATGTGATATTTATGCTTCTTTAAAGCCTCAATCAGCGTTTCTGGGACAAGGCTCATAGCTGACACCACATGAGGGACTTTTCATTTGTTAAAATTTGGACGGGTTTTATAAAAATGCCCTTTTCACTGCTTAAAACAATATTCAACGGTCTGAAATTCTGAGCACAGCTTGGCAACCTTACGCTTAACTGTTTCTGGATTTTCACCGTCTATAACTGCGCTTTTGATAAGCTCGGCTATTTTTGCCATTTCCTCCTCTTTCATTCCACGCCTTGTAACCTCGCATGTCCCAAGCCTTATAACACAGTCAACAATTATGTTTGATTGCTGAA
>JAWCQV010000017.1:0-10606 GCA_038869575.1 Bathyarchaeia archaeon
GTAGGTTTTCATAGAAGTTTTTTATGGATGATAAGCGCTTTTCATAGTCTAAAACCTGCATTGAAGCTCCGTGCTTGAGTATGTTGCATGTTCGTCTAACAGCGTCGCTTAATGGAGACAGCTGCACTTAATCACCAAACTCAAGATATTAAGCTCAGCTGGTAAAAACATTTTTTGGATGGAAAAAGGCTAATAGCCGATAGCCCATCTATAGATTTGATTTTGGAATGTTTTATATTATCTTTCCACACAAATTCTAGGTTTTGAAGGGGCAAGGATTGGCTAAAAAATCAGTTTCGAAGCATAAATTTAAAAGCGCTAAGAAACGGCGTTTTGAGATTGAGATTAGACAGATGACCTTGGAGGATTTGCCAGAAGTTTGGCGTTTAAGCGAGAAGATTTTTACGCCTTCCCAACTGCAGTTCACATATCGCACATGGAACATTGACGAGTTACTTTCTCTTTTTCAAGAAGACCCAGAACTTTGCCTAGTGGCTGAAGATGTAGCCTCCAAAAGGATTGTTGGATTTGCCATAGGAACTATTTTAAAGCGACCCTTTAGCCCTTGGACCTACGGTTATTTCGTCTGGGCTGGCGTCAAACGCATGCGTCGTCGGCAAGGCGTGGGTAAGAGGCTATACCGCGAGTTGGAAAAACGTTTCAGAGAGAAGGGAGCCCGCATAGCCATAGTGGATGTGGAAGGCACAAACTTGGCGGGAATGCGTTTCATGGAAAAATTGGGCTTCAAGCAGAGCCAAACCTACATCTGGTACAGTAAACTGCTTGAATAAGCCAAAATTGAAGTTTGGGAAGGTAAAAATAGGTTGAAAACATAAAATAATTTTGGTTTGAAGAGAATGCGTAGAACTGGCGTGGCCAGGCTTCCGCTCCATTCTGGTAAGGCGCCAAAATGGCTAGTTGTACGAATGCGAAAACTAGCCCGAGAAATAGTAACAATAATCATAGATGAATATGGAACTGGCGAATTCCTAAAGCGCCTATCAGATCCCTTCTGGTTCCAGGCTTTGGGCTGTGTTTTAGGCTATGACTGGCACTCTTCAGGCGTGACAACAGTTGTCACCGGAGTTCTGAAGCAAGCAATAATCCCAGAAGAACATGGCGTTGCAGTCTGCGGTGGGAAAGGAAAAATTTCGAGACAGACGCCCCTCGAAGTTGGGCTGGTGGGCGAAAAGTTTGGCTTTTCAGGTAATAAGATAGAAAGCCTACAATACGCCAGTCGAATGAGCGCGAAAGTTGATAATACGGCTATTCAAGCTGGCTACCAACTTTACCATCACGCCTTTTTCGTCGACGAGAATGGGCGTTGGGCTGTCATACAACAGGGTATGTGTCCCCAGGATCGCACGGCAAGACGCTACCACTGGCTTTCAGAAAACGTCAAAAACTTCGTAGTTGAACCTCACAACGCTATAGTAGGCGAGACAAGACGCGAAATAGCCCTCGATATGACGGCGAAGGAAAGCGAAGGCTGCAGAAAAATCTCTGTTGACCTGGCATGTGAACAGCCCAAAAAGCTTTTGCGCCTAATAATGTCTGTGAGGCCAGTTCATCAAAAATCGCTTGAGGAGTGGCTTCCAAAGATGGCCCAAACCCGATGGGTAGACTACCCAATAGACGTCCTATTAATGCCAGCCAACATAAACTGGAAAGCCCTACAACAAGTCTACGATTTCAAACCAAGAAACTACGAAGAACTTCTAGCCTTCAAAGGCGTTGGCGCCGCCACAGTCCGCGGCTTAGCCCTAATAGCAGAACTAATCTACGGCGAAAAGCCAAGCTGGAGGGACCCTGTGAAATACTCATTCGCATATGGCGGAAAAGACGGTGTCCCATATCCAGTAAACAGGAAAGCCATGGATGAATCCATACAAATCCTAAGAAGGGCTGTTGAAGATGCGAAACTAGGTGACAAAGAAAAGCTTAACGCCTTGAACAGGCTTAGGGTTTTCATTCCGCCAATACGCCAATAAAATTCATGCACAAGTTTTGTTTTAAAGTATGCCTGGTTCATTCTTGATATAAAGCTTAAAGTCCAGATAGATTTATATCTCTGTTTTTGAAGTGTGATGGGAAAATGATAGCAAAAATGCTAAGGATTGCATATGACCCTACCATTAAGTGTAGTAACCTTCATAGCGAGTCTGCTGCTCCTCTACATAGGCTCAAAAAAGATAGTGGATGCAGCCGCACGCTTAGCCAACAGTTTAAACCTTCATAAAGTCGTCATAGGGACAGTTTTTGTAGCCTCCGTGACGTCAGCCCCAGAGCTTTTTAGCTCTCTCTTTGCAGCTATTTTCAGCTCCTCACAGATGGCTTTTGGCAACATAATAGGCTCGAATATTTACAACATCCCCCTGATCATAGGTATATGCGGCTTAATAGGCGAATTTAAAATGAAAAACTCTACAATCAACAGGGAATGCCTCCTCATGATAGGCTTGGCAGCCTTGCTAATGCTCCTAACAATAGTAACGGTTACGGTGACATGGTGGATCGGACTAATTTTTTTGTCGCTTTATCCAGCATTCATCTATTACTCCATTCGAAAGGGTAATGGTAATGGAAACCCAGCGAACCAAACGAGGGAAGGTGCTGCAAAGTCAGCTGCCATAATGGTTTTAGGCGGTGCTGCCCTAATAGCCGGAACTTTACTCCTCGTTCACAGCGCTACAGCCATGGCTGAAATTTTCGGCTTAAGCCACTTCTACGCCGGACTGACAATAATGGCTTTAGGCTGCGTAATCCCAGAAATAGCCGTCTCGGTGGCTGCAGCCCTCCACGGCGAGCAAGAAATATCCATAGGCAATGTTATAGGCGATAACATAATAACAATAACACTCGTGCTGGGGATAGTTGCCCTCATAAAGTCTTTCCCTGTGACTATGCATGAAATTTTGACGACGGTTCCTTTCATGATTCTTGTAACCATTGTTTTATTCCTTATGAATAGGCGGAGCCACAAAATAACAAGGGCTTGGAGCATACTTATGCTTGCTATAGCCGCGGCAGCCTTCATCCTAGAAACATTCAACCACGTAGCTTAGCCTCAGCTTCTGAAAAATCTTAAAAGAATGCTTACTTTATTTATGTTCGGAAAAGCATGAAAATTGTTCCTCTGGAGGCATCCCTTGAGCCATTTTTCTGGAAGACAATAAGCCAAGATATCCCCCACTATTACTTCTTCGCCTTCGACTGGAAATACGGAAGAGACCAGACGAAAATTCTGCTAGCATTGGACGATGGCAAAATTCGTGGAATGATGCTGATATACAGAGACGAAATAGTGAATTTAAGAGGAAGTCCTGAAGCCGCAAAAATCCTCTTGGAAAAGTTAGACCTAGAAAAAATAGAGATTCAAGCTCTTGAAGAGCATAAACCCTACATCCTTGAGAAATATGAACCGACGGCAACGCATGAAATGATGGTTATGCTTCTTCGCAGAGGGGAAGAGAAACTTCACATAAAACATCCGGTGGTTGGATTAGATGTCTCCGACGCCGAACAAATAGCCACAATAATGAAGGCGGCTAATCCTGAATTTTGGGGCGACGTAACAAGCCAAAACGTAGTTGAAGGCATGAACCGTGGGGCAAAATGGTTTGGGGTAAAATCTGACAAGAAACTCGTTTCAATAGGAAATGCTTTGACAACAGAGTGGACAAGTTTAATAGGGGTTGTTGCCACAAGCGAAAAATACAGGAACATGGGTTATGCAACTTCTGTGGTTTCAACAATTGTAAAAGAGTTTTTAGCCGTGCAACCCTCCATGATAATCTTTGTAAGAAGCAAAAATGCCCCTGCAATCCATGTTTATGAAAAGGTGGGGTTTAAACAGTATAGAAAATACTTCTTTATGAGGGGAATCAAGCGTACGTTGTAGCAGCTTTTCACTCTTCAACCGTTATTGCCTGTGTTGGGCATGATGTTACACAAGCCATGCATGCTATGCAATCGCCTTCCCTAACGGGAACAGACTTCTGTGTATCGGGGTATTCTGGCAGCTTTTGGAGTTCAAAAACACTTACTGGGCAAATTTCAACGCAGACACCGTCACCGTTGCATTTACTCCAATCAACCTTAACTTTTGGCATATGATATCAACCTTAACATAAATTTTGAAGGCTTCCACATTTAATACTTTCCACAAAATCGCTAATGACAAATGCTTTATCAACAATATACATAAATAAAGGGCTTGAAAAGAGATGCCCAGTAAAAGTGAGGTGAAAAGCTCAGCAGCAAGCACAAGCATAGAGGAATTGAGCAGGAAGCTCGATTTGATAATTAAAAGG
This sequence comes from Bathyarchaeia archaeon, assembly GCA_038869575.1. Classification (GTDB taxonomy): domain Archaea; phylum Thermoproteota; class Bathyarchaeia; order Bathyarchaeales; family Bathycorpusculaceae; genus JAGTQI01. Next base: position 4,314 of record JAWCQV010000017.1, read on the forward strand.
CTTGAAGCCTTAGAAACGCTTTTGCTGAGCAATCCAGAATACGCTGAGCTGGCACCTTATTTTCGATTAAGCCGTTTTGGAGTGGGCTTATACGGCGAACCGTTAAAGCTTGCGGCTAGGCTGAAAACAGCTGAAAAACACTTGAAGAAGGAATGGATAGCCAAAGACGAAATTTCAAGATGCGTAATCCAAGCCCTAGCCATAAACGAAAAGCTAAACGTTTCGGCAATAACGAGGCAAGTGCGCCGAATGCGGGGTAAAGCCTCAAGAAGAATAGTAAGGGAGAGGCTGAAACGCCTAGAAAAGGAAGGCGTCGTACGTAAGGCGGAAGGCTACGGCAACGTTTACAAGCTAGCAGAGTGACCGCGAGGCTGACCACTTTCTCCCAGAATAAATAACTAAGTTAGCCACCCTCTCATATTCCATTAGGGAGGTGAAAAGCAGCATGGCTGAAGAAGAAAAGGAATGCTGTAGCAAAAAGAAAGAAGAAAGGGAAGATGTTGAAGAACTAAGGGAAGTTCTAAGCGTAGTTTCAAAGGAGGTGCCAGCCCTAATAAAAGGAATAATCGCTAGTGTCTTTTCAGAAGAGGCTGGCAGAGACATGGGGAGGGCAGCCGCAGCCTTCTACAAAGAACTCAAAGAGGCGGGCATGCCAGAAGAAGTAGCCGTCAAAATGACTGAAGGCTATATCTCCACATTCACAAGCCTTGGCGAAGTTATGAAAAGGGCTGTGGGCGGAGAAAAGGGCATAGAAAGCAAGAAACTGGAGAAGGAGATTTCAAGAAAAATTAAGGAAAAATTGGCCGAGAAAGGCTTAGCTGAAAAAGAAGAAAGCGAAGAAGAAAAAGATAAAGATTAGGCTGAACCAGCTCAGTTAAGGAAAAGGCAATGAAGCCAATCAGCATAATTAGCGCAGCGCTTTACACAATCCGTCTTCTCTTAAGCCTCTCGGTTCTCTGGCTAAGCTTTGGGTGGAAGGTGCGAAAAGCGAGGAAAGCCTTTGAAAAAGAACTGGTTAGGGCCGGAATGGCCAAAAAAGACGCAAAAAGGCTAAGCGAATGGTACTCAAAACTTAAGAATGACATCGTTCAAGCCGTGAAGTCCTCGGCTTTTACATGGCTTTAAGCTTTTAAAATGTCAGCGTAAATTTGCGCACAACAGTGAGGTGAAAAATTTATATCATAGCCCTGCGCCTCGGCATATTTTATTGCTTCTTCAGATGGAAAAGCTATGGCATCGACGCCTGCTTTTACGGCTAAAACGTCTGTTTCTGCTCTATGCTTACCCTTTGGTCGCATACAGCCCAAAGCTATTGGAGTTTTTGGAAACATAACCCTTCCAGCGGCTAAAACTTTGGCTATTTCTAACGGCTCTGGAGGTTTTACATTCTCCATTATTGTGCCACGTATGGGCATGAAAGCGATTATGACTAGGGCTGAGGGCTTATAGTTGGAGATCATCTGCAAAGCATGTAACTCGCCCTTTAACTGTCCATAATAAAGCCCAACAATAACGTGAGGAACAAAAAACAAGCCAGCTTGGCTTAACGCCTTTAATGCATCCTCATAATCCCTTACCGTAACTTTCAAGTTGTAAATCTCCCGAATCGTTTCATCATCTCCGATGATGTCGATTAGGGCAGCGTCAACACCAGCCTCCTTAAGCCTCAAAGCCTTCTTTAGGTTGACAATTCCTACGTGTGCAAAAATTGTTAAGCCAAAATCAGTCTTAACCTGCCAAATGGTTTCTGTAAATTTTTCCAGCGGAACAGAACCGTCCGGTAGACAGCCGCCGCTAATCAAGCAGCCGACGGCTCCATCCGCTTTAAGCTTTGCACACAAGTTATAAAGCTCCTCCGGGGTTTTAGCCGGTCGCATCGTTTCGAGAACTTTCCCTCCGCAATGCTTACAATTTAATGCGCAACCCTTTCCCGTCACGGAAATTGTTGGAAAAATCTTGTCTGAGGAGCAAAAATAAGCCGTTTTATAATATGTGAAGCTTGGAGCATAAAAACGGATGCTTCGCATTTTGGACGCCGAATGAAAAGCATTGTTTTGCAAAAGTTTAGAAAACTCTTTCGTATTCATTTGCCAAATGGTTTCTGAGATGAGCTGTACCATTTTCCTCTCTACTAGTGCCCAAGAAGAGCCTTAATAACTTTCGCTGGTGTCTGCAGCTTACCTTTTAGCTTTTTCCTCATTACGTGAAATGGTTGGCGTCGGCGCTGTTCCCACAGTATTAGCAGTCCTAATTGTTTTTGCAATTTTATCCAAATACCTTTGGAAGCTTAAGGTTCTAAAAACTGATAATCCTCTTTCGGTTATGGCGTAAAGCTTCTTTTTGCCAGTGAATTTTTCCACAACCAACCCATTCCTCATCAAGGATTCCAGGTACCGATTAAGAACAGTGCAGTCCATGTTGGTTTTGTAGGCTATGCTATCTATTGTTATGGGCCTTTTTGCCAAGGCTGCCAATATAGCCTCATAATTTTCAAGTTTGGACCTTCGCAAATTCTTCACACTCGAAATCATGGTTTGACAACGATAATGATAATAATACTTATGAATCCAGAATCAATAGCAGAAAGACGCCTAAACCGCACATGAATGTGAAAAGCTTGGTAGCCGCGAAAATTCCAGATAAGATTCGCGTCTCGTTAGGCTCAGCTATAGTTCTGGGGCTGATTGATGGCAGGCTTGATGCCAAACCAACAACAGCCTACCTCATGACATACAGGCGTGGAAAGTGTCTTGCAAACTGCGGATTCTGCCCTCAAGCAAGGAAAAGCCGCAGCAGAGCCGATATGCTCTCAAGGGTTTCATGGCCGGTCTTCAGAATAAAACGAGTACTTGACGGAATAGAAGCGGCCGCAAGAAATGGCTGGATTAGGCGTGTCTGCATACAAGCCCTAAATTATCCAAATGTGCACACGCACATCCAATCACTCGCAATGGAAATCTCTAAACATGCAAACGTTCCCGTATCAGTTTCATGTCAACCTCTTAATCCAGAGAATATGAGGCTTCTAGCAAGGGCCGGCGTTGAAAGGATAGGCATACCATTAGACGCTGCAACTCCGGAAATTTTTGATAAGGTTAAGGGAGCTTCCGCTGGTGGTCCATATAACATGGAAAGGCAGCTTATTTTGCTCAAAGAAGCTGTGAAAATTTTTGGAGAGGGAAAAGTCAGCACCCATCTAATTGTTGGTTTAGGCGAGTCCGAAAGGGAAATGGTGGAGATGATTCAAAAATGCGTTGATATTGGTGTTTTGCCTGCACTATTCGCTTTTACACCGGTTGCCGGAACAGCCTTAGAAAATTTGGGGCAGCCACCAGTCCAACTGTATAGACGGATACAGCTGGCCAGACACCTAATCTTTCATAGAATTTCAAGGGTTGAAGCCATGACCTTTGATAAAAACGGTAGCATTAAAAGTTTTGGCATGGATAAGCAAGCCTTAAAGCAAATAGTTGATTCTGGTGAACCGTTTAGGACTTCCGGTTGCCCGGATTGTAACCGTCCATACTATAATGAAAAGCCAAGTGGTCCAATCTATAATTATCCGAGACCACTAAGCAGAGAGGAAATAGCAAAAGTCTTTGAAGATTTAGCCCTAACTTAAGGTCCTTTTGCTTCCAAAAGGGGCTGCGGAATTTTCGGCTTCTGCCTTGTAACCTGCTCAACTATGCGCCAGAAATCCTCCTCGGTTAAGCCTCTGCGAAGTTCCTTCATAAGCTTTTTTATTTGGTAGAAGGTCATTTGTGTTCCGCCTTTGTCTAGGCTTTCTTGCAGACCCCTTATCCTTCTAACTATTTCGTCAATTTGCCATGGCGTAGCCTTTATTCCAGCCGTTTCTAACCGTTTTTCAACGAGGCGTCTCCCGCCAGTTCTCCCTATGTAGAATTGTGTTTCCCTTTCAATCATTTCAGGTGGGAAAGGTTCAAAAAGCAGTGGATGGGCAAGCATTCCTTCAACGTGTTCGTCAACCTCGTAGGAGAACGCGTTTTCGCCAACAATTGGTTTGTGGAACTGTATTGGTAAGGCAAAGCTTTTTTCCGCCTGTTGAGCAAGCCTATAAAGTTTCTTTACATCAACACCGGTATCTATATCGTATAGAAGTTCTAGGGCAGCGACAACCTCCTCTAGAGGGGCTACACCAGCCCTTTCGCCGAAACCGATGAGACATGTATGCACGTAAGCTACGCCTTCCTCTACGGCTGCCAACGTGTTTGCTGTCGCTAGTCCAAAATCGTTGTGGCAATGAATAGAAAGTGTAACATCTCTTCCAAGAACTTGCTGAAGTCCATCCCTAACATGGGAAACAAGATAACGCACAGATAAAGGTCTCAAAAAGCCAACCGTGTCGGCGATCACAAGTTTGTCAGCGCCAGCCTTAACGGTAGCCTCAAAAATTTGTAAAATATCTGACAAGGGTGTTCTTGAGGCGTCTTCCAAAACAAAGTCGACTGTTACGCCATGTTTTTTGGCGTAGTCTACACACTCAACAGCGTTTTTAATAACTTGTTCCTTTGACATTTTAAGCCTATACTGGAGGTTTAGTCCATTGAAAGGTGTGAATATAACTATCTCCTTAACGCCGCAGTCCAGACACGCATCCACGTCGCTTTTATTTGCTCGTGCAGAAGCGGCTATGCACGCTTGCTGAAAGCCTTCGTTAGCTATCCTCTTAACAGTATTCTTCTCTTCATCTGAAAGTGCTGGAAAACCAACAGTTATAATAGAAACACCAGCCTCATCCAAAAGCTTTGCCAATTTAACCTTCTCCACATAAGTTAAGAAAACGGCTGGAGTTTCAGCCCCCTCCCGTAGGGTTTCGTCCCAAATATAAACTCTGTCTGGAAGCCTCGGCGGGAGGTTCTTCCTCAAACGGTTGTAGTTGGCTATTAAACCTTGAGCCTCAAGCTTCTTAAAGATTGTTTTCCGCATTAACACCACATTCCAACAAGTAAACCGAACCGCAAACGCATCTTGTTATTCTGCAAGCACTTATATAAGAATTCGGCATTTAAGCACTTTTACACAGCCGAGGTTTGAAAGTTTAAATTGAAAACTTTGGCAAATAGTATTTCGAGGTGTCTTTATTGGTGGAGGCGCCTGTGGAGGATAAACGGATATCCCTCAAAGAGGCTGCAAAGCTTATTCCAGACGGTGCGCACCTCTTCTGGGGAGGCTTCGGTTTTCAGAGACCTCCTATGGCTTTTGCCCACGAACTTGTAAGGCAGAAAAAGCGAAACCTAACAATTTATACTTGCGGTTCTGAGATGGACATAGACATTTTATGCGGGGCTTATGTCGTCTCACGTTTTGAGCTGGCCTTCTTCGCAATAGAAGGGATTGGTCTAGCTCCGAACATCCAGCGGAGAATTCGTGAGGGTGCTGTTCAGATCGAAGATTACACAAATTTGGCGATGGCATTACGTTTTCTAGGCGGGGCGCTAGGCGTTCCATTCATGCCTTTAAAAAGCATGCTTGGAACAGACATGCTAACAAAAACAAGGTTTAGACCCAAAAAAGCTGAAGTTATTACTTGCCCCTTCACTGGTGAGAAGGTTGTGCTTGTGCCGTCCGTGCGTCCAGACTTCAGCGTGGTGCATGTTTCCCGAGTGGATAGGGAGGGCAACGCCCAAATAGATGGCATTAAAGGCGAAGACGTTGAAGGTGCAAGGGCTGGCAAAAAAGTAATAGTCCTTGCGGAAGAAATAGTTGACACAGAATTTATACGGTCACAGCCGGATCAGACGGCGATTCCCAACATTTATGTGGACTACGTTGTAGAATGTCCATGGGGCTCATATCCAATGATGGTTTACAACTACTACGACTATGATATGGAGCACATACGGATGTATTACCAACAATGCAAAACAGAGGAGGGCTGGCAAAAATACAGCGAAGAGTACATTACAGGAGTTGAGGACCACATGGAGTTCCTAAAGAAAATCGGTATGGAACGCTTATTAAAGCTTAGGGCCAAAAGGCCCTTCCCGTACTAAAAATGGGTGGAACGCTTATGGAAAAGAAGAATTATGCGAGACCGGGCGAATTCACAACTCTTGAGCTTATGGCAGTCTGTGGTGCCAGAGCCATAAAAAACGGCGAAGTAGTGTTTGTTGGAACGGGGTTGCCAATGATTGCCGCGATGCTTGCTAAGAGAACCCATGCGCCTAAAGCCAAAATAGTTTATGAGGCGGGCTTTATAGACTCAAACGCCATAGACATAGCCCTATCGATAGCCGACTCTAGGCTTGGTTATAGGGCTTCAGCAGCCATAG
>JAWCQV010000018.1:0-10140 GCA_038869575.1 Bathyarchaeia archaeon
GAATAGAGGGTATGGGTGAACTCGTTAAGATTTTAAGGAGTAAGGAAAGAACATTAAGGGATAGGAGAGCTATTATTGAGTGGTCGGCAAAGTTTGTCATCCGCTTCTTTGAAAATGCTGGACTCGACATACTTTTTGACGGAGAACAGTGGCGCTCAGAAATGTACGAACACGTTATTAGGAATATCGAAGGCTTTAAATTTTTGGGGTATGTAAAATCTTTTGACTACAGATACTTTAACAAGGCTGCTTGCATCAGCAAGCCAAAGTTTACAAAATCATTCTACGTTGAAGAGTTTATTTTTACACGCAAAAATACAGATAGAGAGGTTAAAGTGCCCTTTACTGGTCCTTACACGCTTGTTGACTGGACATTTAACGAATATTACGAGAAAAAGCTTAGCGGCAAAATTAAAGATTTTAAGCGTAGGAAGCTCGAGGCTCGGAGAGAGTTTCTTTTTGACTTAGTAAAGGAGGTCATTAGACCAGAAATTAATAAACTTATAGATGCCGGGGCAAAGTGGATTCAGATAGACGAGCCGGCAGCAACCACGAATCCGTCAGCCGAAGAAATGGAGTTGTTTGTGGAAGCCTTTAATGAGACTGTTAGAGGGCTTAATTGCACCTTTAGCCTCCACAACTGCTACAGCAACTATGAGATATTGGCGAAATATGCCCCTGAACTGCGAAACTGCAACCAGCTAGCCCTCGAATTCGCCAACAGAGACAGCAGACAAACAGGAATTGGCGAAGTACGGATAGGATACAAAGAGCTGAAACTATTTGAAAATTATGGCTTTAAAGGAAAATATGGTTTAGGCGTCATAGATGTCCACACAGATTTTATAGAACCGCCAGAACTTGTTAGGGATAGAATACTCAACGCCGCTAAGATCATCAAAGACCCTAGCAGAATATTTGTAAGTACCGACTGCGGCTTAAGAACAAGAACTTGGGAAGTAAGCTTTGCAAAGCTAAAAAACATGGTTCTAGGCGCTGAACTAGCCAGAAAGGTCTTGTCATAAACTCAATTATAAAAATTTTTAAAACGTTATTAAAAATTTATTGGAATTAAGCATTTAACCGCGAATATAAGCAGCTAAAAGCCTTAAAATAATTTTTAGAGCTGAAATTTTTCTCTTAAAAATGCTTATTACCTAAGCAGCTCCTAACTATGACGGCAAAAGAAAGAACAGTGAGAGCAAACATGTGTGGGATTTTCGGCTGTATCTTAAAGGAAGGAACCGCTGCACCGATAATACATCAAGCCCTTAAAAGGCTTGAATACCGGGGCTACGACTCTGTGGGTGAAGCAACGATCCATGATGGAAAACTCTATATCAAAAAAGACGCTGGAAAAATAGACGAGGTCCACAAAATTCACAACCTCGACGACTTGCCAGGCTCCATAGGCATAGGCCACACAAGATGGGCCACGCATGGGGCACCTTTAACGATTAATGCGCATCCCCACGTTGATTGTAGCGGTCAAATAGCTGTTGTTCATAACGGTATTATAGAAAACTTCTTAGAGCTGAAGCTTGAGCTTGAAGGGAAAGGCCACGTTTTCCAATCTAGAACGGATACTGAAGTTATAACCCATCTAATTGAAGAGGCATTTAAAACAAATCCTTCTTTTGGACTTGTGGATGCCGTTTTGGAGGCTGTTCGAAGGCTTGATGGTTCCTACGCGGTTGCGGTTATTTCGCCAAAAGAACCAGACAAAATAATTTGCGCCAGACACGAGAGCCCGCTCGTTATAGGGTTAGGAGAAAACGCACTTTACTGCGCCTCAGATATACCGGCCTTTTTGCCATTAACCAACAAAGCAGTGATAATTGAAGACGGAGAACTTGCAATACTATCATTTAAAGGCTTGGAGATCAAGAAAATCGTTGATCTAAGCCACGTCATCCGAGAGCAAAAACTCATCGACTGGACCCCGGAAATGGCTGTTAAGCAAGGCTATCCCCACTTCATGTTGAAAGAGATACATGAGCAGCCGGCATGCTTACGAAACACATTGAGGCTTCAGGAGCATTACCTTGATTTGATGACAACCTTCCTGGACCGCGCAAAAGAAGTCTTTCTAGTGGCTTGTGGCACATCATACCACGCGTGTTTGGCGGCATCCTACATGTTTTCTAAACTGGCCTATTTAGCCACATATCCGGTGATAGCCTCAGAATTCGTTGAGCAGCATGGAAAATCAGTGAACATTGACAGTACAATTTTAGCGGTAAGTCAATCTGGTGAAACGGCCGATACGCTTGTCGCTGTCAACGCTGCCCGCCAAAGGGCTGCGACGATTCTCGGACTTACAAATGTTATTGGCTCAACACTAACAAGAGTTTCACGTGTTTACATTAGCCAGCAGTCTGGGCCGGAAATAGGTGTGGCGGCAACCAAGACTTTCACTTCACAACTTTCAGTTCTCGCCCAGCTGGCGCTGAGGCTTGCAAAAAAGAGGGGCAAAATTTCTCAAGATGAAATGGACTTTATAGATGCAAAGCTAAAGAAGCTTCCAGACATTGTGGAAACAGTAATCACCACACAAGAGGAGAAAGTTAAAGCCATAGCGAAAAAGTATAAGGATTCTGAGGTTTTCTTCTTTTTAGGCCGGGGTATAAGCACAGCTACGGCTTATGAGGGCAGACTTAAACTTATGGAAATCGCTTACATTCCGTCAATCGCGTTTCCGGCTGGCGAAAGTAAGCATGGACCAATAAGCCTAATCGAAGAAGGCTTCCCAGTGATCTTCATATGTCCAAAAGATGATACGCACAAGACCATCATAGGAAACATCATGGAAATGAAGGCTAGAGGAGCCTCAGTAATAGCCCTAATCGAAGAGGGGGACGATGAGGTTAAAAGGCTTGCGGACGATTATGTTGAGGTGCCAAAGGGCATACCAGACGTTTTGTCGCCCATACCATTTGTTATACCACTGCAACTTTTGGCATATTACATGGCCGTTGAAAGAGGATATGACCCCGACAAGCCTAGAAACTTGGCGAAATCCGTAACCGTAAAGTAGTATATTCAAATTATGATTTGTCATACAAATCAGTTAAATGCCCATTTCACCTATTTTAGATGGTGCAAAATTTGGAGAGAGACTGGGAACGGCTAATTGAGAGTCTGATAAAGGAGGGCATACTCTGCTCTCCAAAAGTGATTAAGGCAATGCGTAAAGTACCAAGAACAAAGTTTCTTCCAGAAAACATACAGTCCTACAGCGCCGTGGACACCCCTCTTCCAATTGGCTTTGGGCAGACGGTCTCAGCGCCACATAGCTTCGGCCTATGGTCGAGCTAGGCGAGACATGGTTGCGATAATGAATGAAGCCCTCCAATTGGAAGTAGGCAACAAAGTACTAGAAGTTGGAGCAGGTTCAGGTTGGCATGCCGCCACGATAGCCGAAATAGTGGCGCCCAAAGAAACGCCTAGAAGCGAGTGGGGTCACGTTTATACAATCGAAATAATCGAGGGTCTGGCTGAATTCGCAAGAAGAAACATCATGAAAGCCGGATTCGGAGATCGAGTCACAATAATCTGCGGAGATGGCTCCATGGGATACCCAGAAAAAGCGCCGTACGATAGAATAGTTGTTACAGCGGCTGCCCCAGATATACCAAGACCTCTAATCGAGCAACTAAAAAATGGCGGAATAATGCTCATCCCGGTTGGAAGTATGCACCTATTCCAAAGTCTGATAAAGGTTGTGAAGGACGTTGATGGAAAAATCACAAGGGAAAATTTAGGTGGTGTTGCTTTCGTGCCTTTAACTGGACGTTATGGACACAAACTCTAGCTTTTATCTAGGTTTAATGTTTTCCTTATATGCCTTTAAGTCTAAGAAACCGTGTCCGCTAATATTCATGCAAATTGCTTTTTCAACTCCGGCTCTCTCAGCTTTTACAGCCTCGTCTATCCCAGCGCGAATAGCGTAGCTGGACTCTGGAGCGGGTAACCACCCCTCGCTTTGAAGGAAAATTCTTGCTGCTTCAAAAATTGCCTTTTCATCTGCGGGGTAAGCCACTGCTTTCACTAGTCCATGATGCCTTAAGAGGCTTATTATTGGTGCAGCTGCGTGATATCGCAAGCCGTCAGCCTTTATCGGAGGCATTTCAACCTTATGCCCCAAAGTATAAACTTTCAAGAGCGGCGTATGTTCAGCAACATCGCAAAAATCATAACGATATTCGCCCTTAATAAGGTTAGGCGCGGCCAATGATTGAGCAGCCAAAAACTCGCATTCCCTTTTCCCTCTTAAAACCTCCCCCATGAAAGGTAAGGCTATGCCTCCAAAGTTTGAGCCTCCCCCGAGGCAACCGACTATTAAGTCTGGTTTTTCATCTATGAGGTTAAACTGCTTTATGGTTTCCAATCCGATTATAGACTGGTGCATCAGTACATGGTTTAGAACAGAGCCTAAGCAATAAACCGCATTTTCATGGGTTTCGGCATACTCCAATCCCTCTGAAATTGCTATCCCCAGCGAACCCGGATGCCCAGAGTTCTTTGAGAGAACTTCTCTGCCTATCTTTGTCTGTTGACTTGGCGAAGCATAGACCTTCGCACCAAAAAGCTTCATTAACGTCCTTCTATCCGTCTTCCAGTCGTAAACGGATTTAACCCAGAAAACCACACATTCCAAACCTAAAAGCCGCGCGGCATAAGAAAGGGCTGTTCCCCACTGTCCAGCGCCAGTTTCTGTTGTCAAAGTTGTCTTTCCATCTTTCACAGCGTAATAGGCTTGAGCTACCGCTGTGTTAGTTTTATGGGAGCCGGTGGGAGACAAATCCTCCCGCTTATAATAAAGCCTAACTTTCTTAAGCCCCAAATATTTTTCCAATCTTAGCGCACGGTAGAGAGGTCTAGGTCTTCCCATGTGAATGTAAAGTTCACGTATTTCTTCAGGAATTGAAATCCAACGCTCACTTGACATCTCCTGCCTTAAACACTCCCTAACCATCGTCTTAGCCAAAAACTCCATCCGCGACGGACCAGTTTCTGGCTCTTTTGGCGGTGGAAGCGGCTCAGGCAAGTCTGGTAAGATGTTATACCATTTTGTCGGAAGCTCGTCCTCTGGAAGCGCAATTTGGCTGTGCATCTTCTCTCATCCCTATGAGAAACTGTTCTATTCGGTGTAAGATGGATTAAAGGTTTCTTTTATCCCGCTATCCAAACCATCTTTCAAGCGTTGTTTTCCCTTTAAGCTTGGATATCCCCTTCTGCATCTTTTCCAAAGCTTTTCTGACGCGGTCTTCAGAGAAGTCCCTCTCACGGCAGATAAAGTTTACAACTCCCTCTACGTCGGGCTCCCGCCACTCTATCTTATAATTGCCCGTTACTTTTGGATGTAAGAAAATCTCCCTAATTTTCCTCGGGTCCACGGGAAACTCGGCATTCTTGATGTGCGGTAAGGCATTTTCTAAGCTTCCATACTCTTTTATGATTTTTAGGGCTGTTTTTGGTCCAAGTCCCTTAATGCCCTCAGGGTTAAAATCTGTTCCAACCAAAATTCCAACGTCAATTAACTGCTCATGTGTTATCTCGCATTCTTTTAAAACATGCTCAAGCTCTATGACTTCCGGCTCAACTTCTATGTAAATGTTTTTACCTGGAAGTTTCCTCCTTCCAGAAATAGTCACGTTTCTAACAAGGCGAGGCGCGCCGAAAAGTAGGCTATCATAGTCTTGGCTTGCACAGTAGTCGGCGTCTCCCTGCTTAACTACATGGGCGGCTTGAGCCTCCCCCTCGCTTGGGGCTTGAATCCATGGTACACCCATCAAATCTAAGAGGCGTTTGCTGTCCTCAGCCATGTAATCCTTAAGGCTTGAAGTGGCTTGCGCATACATCCGAGCTTCTTCAATTCTGCCTTCCTTTAATGCCTGCTCATACTTTATTAGGGCTTCTTCCTTTGCCTTCATGCGCCTCTTAATTTCAACCTCTTTTAAGGTTGGCGGCACTCCATCAAAAACGTATATGGGTTTGATTCCTAGCTCTATGAGGTTGCTTGTTCTGTAGAGGAGTCCGCTTAAATGGCTTGTGACGCGACCGCTGCTATCCTTTAACGGTGTGCCATCGGGCTGTCGAATTATGGCTAAAAACTGGTAAAGCGCATTATAAGCGTCTATAGCTACAGATTTTCCACTTAAATCCTCAAGTCTTATAACCGTTTTCGGAACAATGTCTCGAAGGTTTACTCCCAAATGATATCCGCTAATTAGTGCATAGTTTAAAGTGGGATAATAAATTTGCGAATGTCACAATCAGCACATTTTATAAGGAAGCTTGACATTTACAACCATCACCGTTGAGGAATGGAAATGGCTGAAAAAACGGTAACAATAGCATTGGTCACATGTACAAGCTGCGGCAAACCCATCCCACCTGGAGCAGAAGCTACAAAGTTTCTCTGCCCAAACTGCGGAGAAATTCTGATTAGGCGTTGCACAAAGTGTCGTAAGTTTGGGCGTCAATATAAGTGCCCAAAATGCGGTTTTATTGGACCTTAGGAGGCATTTTCAGTGGGAAGCGTTGTAATTTCCTATAAAATTTTTCCAATAGACATAACTGTAAATTTTGAGGATTTGAAGAAGAAGATTGAGGCTTCTCTGCCAGAATTCGCAACTATATATGGTTTCGGCGAAGAGCCTATAGCTTTCGGTTTAAACGCCCTGATTTGCGCCATTAAGATTCCAGAGGACAAAACTGGTGTGCTTGAAGAACTGGAAAAACGGTTTGAACAGATAAGTGAAATAAGTCAAGTGCAAACAATAATGGTTAGGAGGATAAGTAGATAAGGTTAAACCTTTATATAGAAATTTAGCGTGTTTCGAAACAGAGCGCCCCATATTATGGAAGGGTTTTAAGTGAGTGAAGCTCAACTTCGCGTCGGAGATGCAAGACAAAGAGATGTCGGTAGAGGAATAGCCAGAATAGACCAGAAAACAATGCAGAAGCTTGGTATAAGTGCTGGCGACGTAATAGAAATAGTCGGTAAAAGAACTACATCGGCCATAGCATGGCCAGCTTACAGCGAAGACCAAAACCGTGACATAATACGTATAGATGGGTTCACCCGCAAAAACGCTGGAGTAGCCATAAACGAATACGTTATCGTAAGACCGGCAAAGGTTAAAGAAGCCTTAAATGTCACACTTGCGCCAGTAGACATGCGCCTAAACGTGGATGAAGACTTCACAAACTTTGTCAAAAACCGACTGATGGAAAGGACCCTTGTCGAGGGAGACACAACCCTTGTCATGATGCTCGGCCACGCTATACCCTTTGTTGTTACGAAAACTCGTCCCCATGGCATTGTTAAGGTTACTCCAGAAACCAAACTGACAATTCTTAGCGAGCCAGCACCTGAAGGGAAAGGGGTGCCAAGAACAACTTACGAAGATATAGGCGGCTTACATGAGGAAATTCAAAGAGTGCGCGAGATGGTTGAGCTCCCGCTTAGGCATCCGGAGCTCTTCCAAAGACTTGGCATAGAACCGCCAAAAGGTGTGTTGCTACATGGTCCGCCGGGCTGTGGTAAGACGTTGCTGGCAAGGGCAGTGGCAAACGAGTCGGAGGCTAACTTCTTCTCCATAAACGGACCAGAAATAATGAGCAAATTCTATGGCGAGTCTGAGGCGCGTTTAAGGGAAATTTTCCAACAAGCCCAGCAAAACGCTCCAAGTATAATTTTCATTGACGAATTAGACGCAATAGCGCCAAAACGGGAAGAGGTAACCGGCGAGGTTGAAAGACGAGTTGTGGCACAACTCCTAGCTCTAATGGACGGTTTATCCGGAAGAGGAAACGTCATAGTAATAGGCGCCACAAACAGGCCTAACGCCCTAGACCCGGCTTTACGTAGGCCGGGAAGATTTGATAGAGAAATAGAGATAGGCGTCCCAGACAAACAGGGGAGATACGAAATACTCCAGATTCACACGCGGGGAATGCCGCTGGCTGAGGATGTGGACCTTAAGAAGCTTGCTGAAATGACACATGGATATACTGGCGCAGACCTGGCAGCGCTTTGCAGAGAGACTGCCATGAAAGCGTTAAGGCGATATTTGCCACAGATAAACCTCGAGGAGGAGCGTATACCGCCAGAAGTTCTGGAAAAAATGGAAGTTAAAATGGAAGACTTCTTAAACGCGTATAAAGAAGTTACACCAACGGCTATGCGGGAAGTATATGTCGAAGTTCCAGCGGTTCATTGGGACGACATTGGCGGATTGGAAGAGGTTAAGCAAGAGTTAAGAGAGGCCGTTGAGTGGCCTTTAAAGCATCCAGGCATCTTCAAGCGGATGGGGATAAAGCCTCCTAAGGGCATACTGCTCTATGGTCCGCCGGGCTGCGGTAAGACGTTGCTGGCAAGGGCAGTGGCAACTGAAAGCGAAGCAAACTTCATAACGATTAAGGGTCCAGAAGTCTTCTCTAAATGGGTTGGCGAATCTGAAAAAGCTATAAGGGAAGTCTTTAGAAAAGCGCGGATGGCGGCACCATCAGTCATATTTTTCGATGAAATTGATTCCCTTGTGCCCCGTCGAGGTTTAGGATTTGCAGATAGCGGCGTTACAGAGCGCGTAATAAGCCAGCTTTTAACCGAGATGGACGGCATAGTCACCCTAGAAGACATTGTCGTAATCGCAGCTACAAACAGACCGGATATAGTTGACCCAGCAGTGCTCCGCCCAGGAAGGTTTGATAGACTCATATACGTGCCTGAGCCAGACGAGAAAAGCCGCCTACAAATATTCAAAATCTACACTAAAAACATGCCCCTTGCCAAAGACATAAGCCTCGAAGCTTTGGCAGCCATGACAAAGAACTATTCCGGCGCAGACATTGAAGCCATTTGCAGAGAAGCAGCCATGCAAGCCTTAAGAAGAGACATAAACGCAAAAGAGGTTACAATGAAAGACTTCGAAGAGGCTTTGAAGCGCATAGGACCTTCCATTACGCCAGACATGGAGAAATGGTACAAGAGTTTCATGCAGCAAGTTCGCCAAGTGCAGAAACCAGCAACGCCAGTAGCATAAGAGGAAAACTGCATGCCAACAAAACTGTGGAAAACTCAACCAATCTATCATGTACTACTTGAAATCTTGAGAAAAAAGGGCGCCATGACCGACGCAGAGCTTTTCGAATACTTATGTGAGGAATTCAAGGATATCGGATACAAAGATTTTAACAAAGCGCTCATGCAACTTGAAATCGGCGGAAAAATACGAACAACATCGCTTGTCCGTGGAAAGAAAAGAGTTGAGCTCATAAGCTCTTAACCTAAATTTCTAGACTCTTTTGGAACTTTAAACGTGCAAATAGAATGGAAAACTTTTTAGACATGATAGTAATTGGAGGTGGCCCGTCAGGCTCCTTCAGCGCCCTAAACCTTTCAAAAAAGGGATTTAACGTAAAAGTCTTTGAAGAACATAATGAAATCGGCGTCCCATGCCACTGTGCTGGGCATATAAGCATCAACGGCCTAAGATATATTGGTCTTTATCCGTTACCAAAAAACATCATTGAAAACACGTTTGTCGGAGCAAAAATTCACTCTCCGAGCGGCACGATTTTGACGGTTCGATTATCTAAACCAATAACGTGTACTGTCAACCGCACCTTGTTTGATAAACACATCGCAGAGCTAGCCCAAGAAGCTGGCGCACAATATAATTTAGGCGCCAGAGTTGAATCATTAGTGTTCTCAAAGGGCTTTGTAGAAGGAGTTGTCATTAATCAGCATGGCAAAACATCTGAAATTTTTGGCAAGATAATTTTAGACGCTGAGGGGATATCCGCAAGACTGCTGAAACAAGCATCATTATCCCCGCCAAAAAGCGATAAAATTGTTAGAGGAGTTCAAATTGAGGTTGAAAATGTTAAAGACGTTGAAAAAGACGTTGTTGAAGTCATTCTTGGAAGCAACTATGCCCCGGGATTTTATGCATGGCTAATTCCAAGAAACGATATGGAAGCAAAAGTTGGTTTGGCAACAAAAACTGGAAATCCAAGAATACTTCTGCAAAAACTTATGTGCAAACATCCAGCAGTCTCCTCAAAATTGCAAACGGCAAAAATAATTAGAGAATCATATCACCCAATAACCCTCGGGGGGCCAATACC
>JAWCQV010000019.1:0-10021 GCA_038869575.1 Bathyarchaeia archaeon
TCAATGAGTTTTAACGAGTTAGCCATAACAATAATGGCGGAGAACCTGGCAAGTTCAGAGTTTCTAAGGGTTGCAAGCGACGCTGCAACTATGGCTTCGCAAGTTTCTGGGCAATCAATGGTTTTGCATGCGGAAAACTTGGCAAGCCCGGAAATAGCTAAAATAGCTGAAGAGGCTGCAGCAGTCAAAGCGGCGGTGGAAGCATCGCCCATAACTATTAGTTTCGAGCCAGTAGAAGTTCCATCTTTGCCCTCTGTTGACTCTGCCCCAATTCAAGCAGGCTTAAACGATATAAGCGTCTCCGCTGCATCAATGGCTGAAAACGTTCAAGCGGCTGTTTCCGCTTTTGATATGTTTAAGGTGGAAGCTGAAGCCACAACTTTTAGTCTTCGCGCCATGGCCTCAGCTTTCGGCGCCGTAACTCACATGGGCACAGCGGTAATCAGCCTTGCAGGAGATTTAGGCATTGTTGACAGGGAATCTGCCAAGTGGGCAAGGACAATTATGACTGTGATGACGCTTACATCTTCCTGGATACGCCTCCAAAACTACCTCACTATTTTAACAACTGGGCACACTACAGCCATAACCGTGAACACTACGGCTCAAAACGCGAATGCCACAACCAGTTTAGCCGTTGCTGTGGCCCAAAAGATTAAGGCTGCAGCCACATGGGCTGCCATTGCCGCCCAGAACGCGCTTAACGTTAGCCACGCCACTTTTTTGGCTTTAACAGGCATAGGCATAGGCGTCATTATTGCGGCTGCTGCAGCCATGGCTTATTTCGCCAGTCAAATGAACGCCGCAACCGCCAGTGTTCAAAACTTCAACGAGGCTGCTGGCTCCATGCCTTTTGCAGGTCATAGTATTAGGCGTGCTGGAGAAGAGGAATTGTACAGGCGGGGCGTCGAATAACCCATGAGCGTTGAATTTCCCAAAGTTGCAATTGCTTTTGGTTCTTATGGTATTCCCCAAGGCGATGTTATTAATTGCCGTGTTTATCTGGGCTGCACTAAAGAGGTTAGCAGCTTTGAGGTTCTGCTTCAAAACTGGAATGGCAAGTATAGCCCTGGCGGTTCTGTTCCGCTTAATGTAGGTATGGACGGAGGCATAAGTATTGGCAGAGGCGCAAATGTTCCGCAGATAATTACATGTCGCATTGAAAGCATAAAATACGAAAGCACGCCTACGGAAAACTATGTGCGTGTCAGTGGGCGATGCTGGGGTGAACGCTTATTCCGCCGTGTGGTGACTAAAACTTACGAAAACAAAAAGGGCGAGGAAATCGTCAAAGACTTGCTTGACAACTATGTAGGTTTAAGTCATAATCGTGGCGGAACAGAGCTTGTTGAGGCTACGGATACAACTTACACGCGGCTTGAATATGAAAATACGCCTGTCTTTGACATTATTCGTTATATTGCCGAGTCTGCGGATAAGCAGGGCGTTATAGGCTACGATTTCCGCGTGGCTCCAGACGGAAAATTCGAGTTTTTCCCGCGTTTGAGCAAGACAAGCGCCATAAGTCTCAGTGAAAAAATTGAGGAAAGCGAATACCGTAAGGATATTCACCGCATACGTAACAGGGTTTACATTTACGGCGCTAACGAGAAAAAATCGCCGACAGACAACAACGAGGATGGGCTCACTGAAAGCCTTGACTATTGGACGAGTAATGGCAGTTTAAGCCTCGATGGAAACCACGTGACGGAAGACGGGCAAACTAAATATGCGGACTCTTACAGCATATGTGCCACAAACACCGGCGGCAACGAGATATGGGCCCATAGATCCTTAACACCTATAAAGTTTAACGGCCAAGACGGTTTTAAACAGATACGCTTCTGGTTTATGTGGACGCGTTACGAGAGCGGCACGCCTTCAGCAGCTAAAATACGCCTTTACACCAATGAAAACAACTATTTTGAAGCGGACATTCTTGCGCTTTTAGGCTCACAAGCTCAATGGCAAAAGATAACTTTACGCACGGACCAGCCCACTTGGACGGCCATAGGCTCCCCTTCATGGAACAGCATAAACGGTA
This sequence comes from Bathyarchaeia archaeon, assembly GCA_038869575.1. Classification (GTDB taxonomy): domain Archaea; phylum Thermoproteota; class Bathyarchaeia; order Bathyarchaeales; family Bathycorpusculaceae; genus JAGTQI01. The sequence goes on from JAWCQV010000019.1 coordinate 2,045, forward strand.
TACGCTTCATAATGACGCATCCCATAGCATGCATACCCGTCATCCGCGTAGACCACTTACTCTTTAGCGACTGCAGATATGCTGCAATGCAAGAAGACGTTAATAGCCAAAACACCTATGGATTGCGCGAGTTAACAGAAACGGATGAAGAACTTAAAAGCGACAACGAATGCTTGTTAAGGGCTAAAGCTTTACTGGCTTATCTTAAAGATCCAGCGGAGTACTTAACCTTAAAAAGTACCATCATAGACTATGGCAACACGCCGCCGCTGCCAGGCGACAAAATCCACGTTACATTGCCCAACGAGAATTTGGATGCAGACTTTCGCATTTTAAGCGTTGAGTATTATGTGGACGCCAAAACCCAAACCCTAGAAATATGCCTCGAGCTTGGAAGGGAAACACCGCTCTTGGCTGATTATTTATATGCTTTAAGAAGCAAAACCGAAAGCCTAAGCAGATACAAGGCCACGAGGCTGGTTTAAGCTGTGGGTAAAAACGCAAGGCGAACCGTTGTTGAAGTTCAAGAAAGTCTTCACAGGGAAATTAGAAAATTGGCTTTGTTGAATGACCTGCGAATTTACCAGCTGGCAAACGCAATTATTGAAGAGTTTTTGAAAGACGAAGAGAAAGTTAAGACCTTAATTAAGAGACTAAAAATTCAAAGAAATTTTTCCTAATCTTTATCAAACGCCTTGGAAAATTGTACACTGACTGCTTCTTTACCTTTATATGGTTGATAATCGGCTGCGTAGTGCAGGCTCAAACCGAAAACAGATATTATAATATAAACTTGTGACCATAACACCCTTACAGAAGGCGCTAATATGCAGGTCCATGTTCGTGAGATGCTACCAAAAGAAGAAGGAGATGTTAAGCAGCTCTTCGCAAGAAGCCTCGGCATAATCGACAAAATCGTCTTTCAGCTTTCCTTTGACGAAGCACAGAAGAGCGCGCGGAAACAAAGAGGAGGCACCTTAGTTGCAGAGTACCACGGCAAAATAGTCGGGGCTGTCTCCATGCGAATCCAGCGTGTAAAGGACAAGCAGACAGGTTACATTGACGCACTGGTAGTAGACAAAGAGCTCCGAGGAAGAGCCATCGGCAAATCTCTAGTAGACAGAGCTATTTCATGGCTGGAGGAACACGAATGCGAAATCATTTACGCCACAGCCGACAGGTACAATTCCCCCTCTTGGAACATTTTTATCCACAGAGGCTTTCATCTCTACGAGATTCCACAGCAGCTCAAGGACTATGGAATCTACTTTCTGAGATTGTGGCTTGTGGAATTCCATTTCATAGGCTATGGAACATTCTTTCTCAGACGCGGTAAAGAGGCGGAAAAGCTCAGTGAAACAAGAGAAGTGTGGCATTGGCTGGGTGCCCTGCTTGGCGTATCCATAGTATGGTGGATACAAATACTCCGCAGCCAAGAACCCTTAACATTTATTCCAATAGTATTCGCCGTAACTACAATAAGCCTCTTGGTTCACGAATTTTCTCAAAAGCTAGTGGCGTTCATGCTGGGTCTACACACCACGTTTAAAGCTTGGGGTTCAGGAATACTTTTCAGCTGGCTGTTTGCATTATTCGGCGTTTTCTTTCCAGCATACGGCTCAACATACGTGAAACAGCTAGACTGGTGGTATAACCCCAAAAAAGATAAGACTGGAATTGTTTTCGCCGTGGGGCCGCTTGCCAGCGTGATGTTAGGTTTTACTTTTTTGGCAGTTCAGATTTTCGCGCCTAACAGTTTGCTGGTGACAGCGACAAGAATGGGATACGCAACCAACTTCATAATCACCATCTTCAACCTAATCCCAATACAGGCAGCAGGGGGTTTCGTGTGGGATGGAAAAAAGATACTCGAATGGAACAAGATTCTATGGGCTGCACTTGTCATGGCAACAGCCACCCTAATAATATTAGACACATTCTTCTAGCCGACACAATATCAGCGCAAAAATTGGCGTGACAATATGCCTTGACAATATGCACATTCTTTACTTTTATGATTTGTGGGTCGTGGGTTCAATACAAGTGCAGGGGGTGGGATTTGAACCCACGAACGCCTACGCGACAGGCTCCTGAAGCCTGCGCCTTTGACCAGGCTCGGCAACCCCTGCCATTTTGGATGTTGTTCGGGAAAGGTTTAAGAGTTACTATTCGCCTATTAGCCTTTTGAGGTGGTTTGGTTGCCTACACATGGTTCGCTTTCGAAGGCTGGTAAGGTTCGGTCTCAGACTCCTAAGATTCAGCCTACTCCTAAGAAGAGTCCTTCACCTAGGTTTAGGAATAAGCGTAATTATGAGAAGCGGGTTGTTTTGCAGCGTAAGCCCGGGCAGAACTGGGTATAGCTTCTAAGCTCTCGCGTTTTGTTTATCTGTTTGTTTATCCTCTTTATGGTTTTGTGGCTGCGAAAGGCTTGAGTGTGAAAGGGGCTTTACGGGAGATTATTGAGGGTTTGATGCGTTTTCCTTCGCCTAGCCCTGAGGATGTCAATCGCGTTAAGATGGGGGTTGCAGCCAAATATAAGCTTGAGAAGATTCCTTCAAACCCCGAGATAATTGCCGCCTTAAAGCCAGACGAAAGGCGTAAGCTTCTTCCTGTTCTGCGTCGAAAAGCCACGCGGACAGTTTCAGGCGTCACCGTAGTCGCTGTGATGACTCAGCCTTATCCCTGTCCACAACCGGAGCCCTGTGCCTACTGCCCAGGAGGTCCGCCTTTTGGGGTTCCTCAAAGCTACACGGGTTTTGAGCCTGCTGCCATGCGGGGTTTACAACATACTTTTGATCCATGCAAACAAGTTAGAAGCCGCATTGAACAGTTGAGGACCATAGGCCATCAAGTGGATAAGGTTGAGCTTATTATTATGGGAGGAACCTTCCCAGCTACGCCCCCGGAGTATCAGCAGTGGTTTGTTCAGCGATGCTTAGACGCTATAATAGGCGAGGATACTCGAAGTCTTGAGGAAGCCAAGAGCAAGGCGGAGGCCAGCCGAATCCGCAATGTGGGCATAACTGTTGAAACTCGCCCAGACTGGGCTAAGAGGTCCCATGTGGACAAAATGTTGGAGATGGGCGTCACCCGAGTCGAGTTGGGCGTCCAAAACCCTGACGACGCCATTTATAGGCTTGTGGGCAGGACTCACGCTGTAACCGACGTAATTGAGGCCACGGAGATCCTAAAAGATGCTGGATTGAAAATAGTCTATCACATGATGCCTGGGCTTCCAAGCTCCAACTTTGAAAAGGACTTGGCGGCCTTCAAGGAGATCTTCGCTAACCCGGCCTACAAGCCGGACATGATAAAGATTTACCCTTGCCTTGTCTTGAAGGACACAAAAGCTTACGAATGGTATAAGCGGGGCGAGTATAGGCCTTACACGAATGAGGAGGCAGCTCACTTAATTGTTGAGGTTAAGAAAATGGTTCCGCCTTGGATTCGTATAATGCGTGTGCAACGGGATATACCAGCGCCCTTAATAGTGGCTGGTGTAAATAGGAGCAACCTCCGCCAACTAGTCCAGCAAAAACTTAAGGAGCAAGGGTTACGGTGTCGGTGCATAAGATGTCGCGAAGTAGGCCATAGGCTTTTAGCAGACGGCGTGAAGCCAGACCCGGAAAAAGTTGAGATAAACGTAACTCGTTATGAGGCGTCTGAAGGCCGAGAAATCTTCATTTCAGCCGAAGACACGGAAAACGATGTGCTCATAGGCTATTTACGCTTGCGTATTCCATCTGAAAAGGCACATAGACCAGAAATAAACCAGCAGCCATGTGGCATAATCCGCGAACTCCACGTTTACGGCCCGCTGGTGCCCGTTGGAAGACACATATCCAAAGCATGGCAACACAAAGGCTACGGCGCAGTTTTACTAGGCGAAGCGGAACGCATAACACGCCAAGAATACGACTTCAAAAAGATACTTGTCATAAGCGCACTAGGCACAAAACAATACTACATGCGGTTTGGATACCGACACGACGGACCATACATGTCAAAAGCTTTGGATAACATTTGATTAGTAGCCTTTTCTTAAACCATAAATTTGGTCCTTCGCATGTTGCCTTCTACATTCTGCCCCTTGCATGACATGGTGCAACCTTCTAAGCCATCCATAGTGTTAAATACAATGAATAACAACAATTTATCATGCGAGAAATGAAATCAGCTTCTTTGAGAACTGTTTCATCGCTTTCTAAGGCTTATGCCGTAAAGGCGCGTTTCTAGAGTGTTAAGAAATGAATACGGCTCTAATTGTTTATGGAACCCGATATGGTGCCGCAGCAGAAACAGCTGAAAATATCGCAAATTCTCCGCATGGAAGGATTCCAGGTAAAAGTAGCCAACGCCAAAGAGGAAAGGATAAGGGACATATCTGATTACCAGCTTGTCATAGTGGGCAGTGGAATCCAAATCCACAAGTGGACAGGAGAAGCTGAAAAATTCCTGAAAGATTTTCAAAAAGAATTGAGAGAGAAAAAGCTAGCGTTATTTGTTTGTTGTGGAAGCGCACAGCCTTTAACCGAAAAGGAAGAGGAAAAAACCAAGACAATCCAAGAAGCAAGAAGAAAGTATCTTGAAGAAAAAGCAGCCAAATATGGATTAAAACCCGTAGCCTTAGGACTATTCGGAGGAGTCTACAACTTTAATAAAATGCCTTGGTGGTCAAGAAAAGTTATGCAGCCATTAAAAAAGCAGCTGGAATCAGCGGGAATTAAAGAGACAAAACCTGGAATATACGACACAAGAGACTTGCAAGCCATTCGAAACTGGACTAAACAGCTGGATCACCAATAAACCTCCTTGAGTACGAAACAATATTATTAAACTCTTAAACACCAATATTAAGAGGCTTCACGAAAGAAGGAGAATCAGGGCATGAGCGGAAATGAGGAGCTTTCAGGATATAAAGGCCTCGCGCTTGAAACGCTTAAAAAAATTGAAGCAGAAATTGGCGATTTAATTCGCATAACAAAAGGAAACCAAACATATGAGGGTATTCTTATTCCGCGTTCCGAGTATGGCGATGACAAGCATGTGGTTATCAAGTTGCGGAGCGGCTACAATATTGGGGTGCAAATAACCCCTGAAACGTGCATAGAGAAAGTTGGTAAGGGTGAAAAGCCGGCTTTTGTGGCTCCGCCCTTGCCTGAACAGAATCCTGCCTTGCCAAAAGTTGCCATAATCAGCACTGGCGGCACAATTGCCAGCCGTGTGGATTATCGCACTGGTGCTGTTCGTCCAGCCTTGTCGGCAAGCGACCTTTACAGCGTAGTTCCAGAACTAAGCAATATAGCGCGCATAGACACGCAAATCCTCTTTAGCTTATACAGCGAGAACATTACGCCAGCCCATTGGACGGAGATGGCAGAGGCAGTAGCCGCCCAAATCGCGAGCGGTGTTGACGGTGTAGTCATAGCCCATGGAACCGACACCATGGGGTATTCGTCTGCAGCCCTAAGTTTCGCGCTACAAAACCTTCCAGTCCCAGTGATTTTTGTGGGTTCCCAGCGTTCAGCCGACCGTCCCAGCTCTGATGCTGCCACAAACCTTACGGGTGCTGTTTTGGCTGCTGCAAAGGCGCCTTTCGCCGAAGTCGCCGTAGCCATGCATGAAACAGTTTCAGACACCACCATAGCCATTCATCGTGGTACGCGCGTGCGCAAGTGCCATACAAGCCGCAGAGACGCCTTCAAATCCGTAAACGCTCAGCCCCTGGCAAAAGTGGAAAACAACAGCCTAAAAATGCTTAGTGAGGATTACTATAAACGCGACCCAGCGAAAAAGCTTGTTTTAAAGCCGAAGTTCATCGAAGAAGTTGCTCTCGTAAAGTTTTATCCAGGCTTCAGCCCAGCCATAATAGACTGGTATGTGGAGAACAGCTATAGGGCAATAGTGCTTGAGGGAACAGGCTTAGGCCATGTGGGAAGCAGCTGTTTCAAAGCCATAAAAAATGCTGTGAAAAAAGGCGTAATTGTGGCTATGGCGTCTCAGTGCATCTGGGGACGCGTGAACATGCACGTTTATGACACGGGCCGCGATTTACAAGCTCTCGGCGTTATTCCGCTTGAGGATATGCTGGCGGAAACCGCCACGGTCAAGCTTATGTGGATTTTCGGCCAAACAAGCAACATCGAAGAAGCGAAACGCCTTCTAAAAACAAACATCGCCGGAGAACTTTCACAACGCACAACCTACGAGGAAACAAGCTTCCAATAAAAAGGGGCGAAAACTATGGAGTTGGATTATGAGAAAATCGGCTTAAAAGTTGGATTGGAAATCCACCAGCAACTGGATACTTCAACAAAGCTTTTTTGCGCTTGCAAACCCGAACTCTTCAAGGAAGAGCCTGAAATCACCTTTATTAGGCGTTTGAGGCCAACCCAAAGCGAACTAGGCCAAATAGACCCAGCAGCATACTTTGAATTCCAAAAAGGCGTAAAAATTCTTTACGAGGCAAACTCGCAAACCGCTTGCCTAGTGGAAATGGATGAGGAGCCGCCGCACCCGCTCAGCCTAGAAGCCGTGGAAATAGCCTTAACCGCAGCCCTTATGATGAACGCCTCGCCAGTTGAAGAAATCCATGTCATGCGCAAAACAGTCATAGACGGCTCCAACACCACGGGCTTCCAACGCACATGTGTAATCGCCCTAAACGGCGCAATAAAAGTCGGCGAAAAAACAGTGCCCATTCAACACGTAAGCCTAGAAGAAGATGCAGCCCGCAAAACAGGCGAAGAAGGCACGCTAATACGCTACCGCATAGACCGTTTGGGCATACCGTTAATCGAAGTGGCAACCGCCCCAGTAATAAAAACGCCCAAAGAAGCAGGCGAAGTCGCCTTGGCCATAGGCAAAATATTGCGTGCCACTGGGCGGGTCAAGCGGGGACTTGGCACCATACGCCAAGACCTAAATGTTTCAATCCCAAATGGAGCCCTAACAGAAATAAAAGGAGTTCAGGAACTCGAACTCATCCCGCTGGTTGTAGAATACGAAGTTCAAAGACAGCTAAACCTAATAAAAATAAATGAAGAACTTAAAAACGCAGGCGCACATGAAGGAGACCTTAAAGAGGAAATTTTCGACGTCACCCAAGTTTTTAAGCAAACAGCTTGCAAAGTTATCCGCAAAGCTCTAGACAAAAACCAGAAAATCTTGGCTGTAAAACTTCCAAAGTTCAGCGGCTTATTAAAACGGGAACTCATACCAGGCATACGCCTAGGAACAGAAATGGCTGACCGTGCCCGCTTCTGGGGGAGAGTCGGCGGAATATTCCACACGGACGAGCTTCCAGCCTACGGAATAACAGCCCAAGAGTTAGACGCCTTGCGAAAAGCGGTGCAAGCCCAGGAACAAGATGCCGCAGTGTTTGTTGCAGACGCTCCAGAAAACGCCATGGACGCGTTAAAGGCGGTTTTGGAAAGAGCCCGCGAAGCCTTAAAAGGGGTTCCTGAAGAAACCCGAGCAGCAAACCCTGATGGAACAACCCGTTACATGAGGCCGCGTCCAGGAGCAGCCCGCATGTACCCTGAAACAGACATGCCGCCAATAAGGTTAACAGAGGAATACTTAACCAGTGTCAAGATGTGCCTTCCAGAACTTCCAGAACAGAAGCTTCAACGTTTAATTCGCGACTACAGCTTAAACCAAAAATTAGCTAAACAAATTATGGACTCGGAGTACACGGAACTGTTTGAAACAATAGCTAAAGAAACCAAGGTTTCCCCAACAACAATAGCAGTTTTCCTAACAGAAACCATAAAAGCTTTAAAACGCGACGGCGTAACTGTAGAGAAAGTTTCTGAGAATCAAGTGAGAGAAATTTTCAAAAGCTTAAGCCTAGGCGAAATAACAAAGGAAGCCCTTCCAGACATCGTCATTTGGCTGGCGAAAAACGAAGGAAAAAGCCTAAAAGAGGCTGTGGAAATCCTCGGCTTAAAAACTCTGTCAATAGAGGGGCTGGAA
>JAWCQV010000020.1:0-9332 GCA_038869575.1 Bathyarchaeia archaeon
TAATGGGCACATCATTAAATTATACAAGTTATTTGTCTTTTGGCTTCTGGCTTGCCTTGGTTGCTGCAATCTTGATGCTCGCTGGCGTTAAAAAAGTTGAAGAAGCTGCTCCCACACCTGCACCTGTGACACTGCCGGCGCCCCCGCCTCCGCCATAACCTTAACCATCATTATTCTTTTTATTAACATTACATTAATATAAAAAGGATTGAATGAATTAGGCATATTTTTTGCAAGTGTAGCAGTACCATCTTTGATATTGCGGGATATACGTTAGTAGTCCTTTGCATGTTGGACATGTTGGTTGAGCTTGTTGCGCTTGGGTTTGTTCAGGCTTTAATAGGACGAAATCTCCGACTGCCTGCACCTCATCCCATGGTATATTTCGGCTTTCGCCTTTCTTGCTCTCTACATAGAGAGATATGCCTGCTTTACCAACTATAAATGAGACATCTTTAACTGTTCCAACTAGGCGCCCTTCAGCATCTATAACTTGCATGCCGATAAGCATATCTTTAGTAACAGCTTTTTCTTGTTTAGCCGTACTCCTCACCCCACTGATTAAGTTTATTTTCATGAAGTTAGCTTAAATAAATTTCCTTATAAACAAAAACAACAAAGCAAAGTTTTTAAAGTGAGACAAAATAACCTTGAGGCTGGTTTTAAAGATGAAAGAAGAGAAAGACGTCATTTCAAGTTTAATTAGCCAAAGCAAGAACATCGGCTACTACACTGCATTAATATACGGGGCTGGGTACGTTCTGACAACTATAAGTACAATAATTGCTGTTATAGAATTAATTGCACGCATGGCCTCTATTCCAGGCGCCGCTATGATTTGGCAAAACATTCCGGCATGGCTCTATGCTGGATTAATCGTTTATTTCCTTGGTATAATTTGTGCAATACTTCTCGGTTTATCCATTGTTAAGAGCGCTAAAGTTGTTAGGATGTCCGGGTTAAGCTTTAATGCCATAGCATCATCAGTTTCCATTTTCACATATATGCTTATATTTTATGGGATAGGCGCGATTATTATAACGGCTGGTATCAATTCAATGCAACAATATTTTCAGTTGTCTTATATTTCGCCGATTTTTGGAATCGTTGGACCTGTTTTGCTACTGGTAGGTTTCAGAATTTACCGCAGCAGGGACGAATCAGAATCTAAACTTATAGGATGTATTTTGATGCTTGTAGCAGCAATTTTTATATACAATCTATCACGCCAGATACCTGATTTTGGAACATTAAGAATCCCCCTATCAATACCGATAGCTGGTCCTCTTCTCTCCAGTATAACCTTGGAATTTATCGCTGTTCTGCTAGCAATCATAGCCGCAATGCTCTATGCCCTTAAGATCTTTGATGGGGGATTGCAACAAACCATAATTAGCGTAATTTTAACCATCAGCGGAATACTTTTCTCTATAGGCCTGATACACTTTAACTTTTCAACTGCTTCAACAATTAGCAACATCAACAACATACTCAAATCGTTGGGCGTTTATGGCTTTCCTATAAGGGAGTTTTATTCACTGTGGATAGTGCTAATAGGACTTATAATTTTGGGAATAGCGGGAATATTCGCCTTGATTACCTCTATAATACCTTTAGCTTTCGCCGTTAAACAGCTGTCCGCTCAAATACCAGTAGCTCCACCGCCCCCTCCTCCACCCCCTCCTCCACCGCCTTCTACGGAAACAAAACAAGTGCAGATGTAAAATTCTCAGCCAGCCACTTTTTCATTCTTAATCCACATATGTTTTGCCCATATTTGGCATGTTCCCTCAATACTCACCATGCAAGTGCCTCTTGGCTTTTGTGGTGTGCAAGTCTTCATAAATAATGGACATTCTGTGGGCTTAATCTTGCCTATCATTACAAGATGACATTGGCATCCTGGCAATAGGTCTCTCCCACGGCTAATTTTTACTCCAAACTTTTCCTGTGCATCGTATACGCCATATTCTTCCTTTAGTTTAAATGCAGATAATGGAAGTTTTCCTAAACCGCGCCACTCTCCGTCAACAATTTTAAACGCTTTTTGCATTAGCTCCTGTGCTTTTATGTTGCCCTCCCAGCTTACAGCTCTAACGTACTCGTTTTCTAACCGAGCTACTCCGTTTTTAATCTGTTTTAAGGTTATGTAAATGGCGAGCAGAACATCTAAAGGCTCAAATCCAGCCACAACTGTTGGCATATGGTAAGATTTTGGGAAAATTTCATATGCTTTCAAGCCAATGATAGTGCTAACGTGTCCTGGAGCGATGAAACCGTCTATGTGGAGGTCTCCTATTCCGAGGAGAAGCTCCATTGCTGGGGGGATTAGACGGTGGGAAACCAGAAAGCTTAGGTTTTTTGGCGGCTTTTTCAGGATTTCTATGGCTGTTGAGGGGGCTGTGGTTTCAAAGCCTATGGCGAAGAAGACGAACTCTTTATCCGGCTCCTTTTCAGCCATTCTAACGGCGTCTAATGGACTGTAAACAATTCTAACGTCAGCTCCCTCGGCTTTGGCATTCAACAGCGATTTTTCAGAGCCAGGAACACGGAGGGTGTCCCCAAAGCATGTTAGAACAACGCCTTTTAGTGCAAGCTGTATAGCCCCGTCTATTTCAGAGGCGGGTGTCACACATACTGGGCATCCTGGTCCGGCTATAACCTCAACATTTTGGGGTAGGAGGCTTCTCAGCCCGAAATGGGTTATTGTCCACTCATGAGTGCCGCATACGTGGCATATTTTCACAACGTCACGCTTAGGAGCAATTTCATGGATTTTTTCGACAACCCGTTTCGCTAATCCTGGGTCTCTGAGTTTTTTAAAATACTCAAGCATTTCAGCTCATCGCAAATCGTTTCGTTCTAGCTTATCCTTAACCTCTAAAATTTCGCTCCATAAGCGTAATGTTTCTTCGGCTTCTTCTTTGCTTAGCACTTGGATGACATACCCAGCATGGACAAGTACATAATCATCAACTTTGACATCCACAAGGCTTACATCTACCTCTCTTATCAAGCCTCCTCCAAAATCCACTTTTGCAAAATTACCTTGAACACTTATAACTTTTGCAGGGATAGCCAAACACATTATTATCTGCGAAATAGCAAAACAAACAAGGATAAATCGTTTATGCTTAAGAGGGGGAGAACCCAGCGGCGAAGGCTTGACCAAAGGATAAGCCGCCATCACCGGGCGGGACCACCTCATGAACAAGGAATTTTAAGCCAGCTGCCTCAATGGTTTCCCGCATAATTTTTACGATAATTTCGTTGCAAGCAACTCCGCCAGAAAAACCAACTGTTTTTACACCATTTTCTAGGGCTTTTTGTATGGCTAGTTGTGCCAAGCCCTTGGCTAGGTAGGCGTGGGCTGAAAAAGCTAAATCCTGCAGGGCGTGTCTTTCTCTGTTTTCAAAGATCTCCAGTAGCAGTTCAGTGGTGTTTAGGATATCACCCTCGATTATCGGCTTCAGTTTTAGCGTGTCTTTTCCCTTCATAGCTGCTGATTCAAGTTTCATGGCTGGCTCACCCTCATATGTCCGCTCAAAGCATACGCCCAAAACGGATGCAATAGCATCTAAAATTCTCCCACAGCTTGTCGTTTTAACTATGCCACGTCCCCTTTTTAACTGCTGAAGAATTAATTGGGCCTCTTCTTTGCCGTGAGGAAAATGCCTTTCATTCAGCATGAGCCAGTCTTCCACATCCACATTTTTATATAGAATTCCAACAGCCATTCTAAGCGGGTAGCGAGTGGCCAAATCTGCGCCAAGCATGGGCTGTTTCTCAAGATGGGCTAGACGCTTGAATTCCATCGAGTCTTTTAAGCCCAGTATTATTTCGCCTCCCCACGCCTCGCCGTCGTCACCGTACCCATAGCCATCACAGCAGACGCCAACAATTTCAGATGCTCCATGTTCAGCCAACAAGGCTGCAACATGCGCATAGTGATGTTGGATTTGGAAAAACTGCCAGCCGTTCTCCTTAGCCAAATCTCGCGCAAGTTTTGTTGTGGTAAATTTTGGATGCAAATCGCATGCAACAATATTCACTTTACTGTTTGTTAAATGTATCAGATGTTTGGCTGCACTTTCCAAGAAATCCCGCGTTTCTATGTTTTCAACATCGCCAATATGCTGGGATATGAAGGCTTTGTCGCCGAGCAAAACACAAGCAGTATTATTAAGCTCACCACCCAAAGCCAAGGCGCATTTTTTGACCTTTTCTCTTAAAATCACAGGAGCCGGTGCATAACCCCTTGAACGTCTAATAAAAACCAGTTTTTCGCCGTGTACGCGCACAACGGAGTCGTCACATCTGTGGGCTATCCGCCTATCATGAAAAAGGAAGTAGTCAACAACGTCGCCTAGCGTTTTTAAGGCCTCATCATTGTCTTTAACTATGGGCTGATTTGGCGGGTTAGCACTTGTCATGACAAAGGCTGGTTCGTCTACGCCATCAAACAGCATATAATGCAACCCTGAGTAGGGAAGCATGACGCCAACATTATGCAAGCCGGGAGCAATCAAATCTGAAAGGTAGTATTTGCTGCTTTTTTTCAAAAGCACTATTGGACGCGTATAAGAGGTTAGGAGCTTGGCTTCTTTTGGGCTTACTTCGGCAAAAGATTGCACAGCTTCAAGGCTTGGCGCCATAATGGCGAAGGGCTTCTGCCTTCTATGCTTTGCCTTTCGAAGTCTTATCAAAGGCTCATCTTTCGTTGTTGCAGTTGCCACGTGGAAGCCGCCATACCCCTTGATAGCAACAATAAAGCCTTTTGCAAGCAACTTGCCCGCCTCTCTTATTGGATCGTTGGTGGCGACTAGCTCGCCCTTGCACGTGGTCAAGTAAACTTTTGGACCGCATTTTGGACAAGCCACAGTCTGCGCGTGGAAACGTCTGTTTAACGGGTCTTTGTACTCTTTTTGGCAGAAGTCGCACATCGGAAAATCTCGCATGGTTATGTTCTCTCGGTCATAGGGAAGCTTCTCAATGATTGTGTATCTTGGACCACAGTCCGTACACGTTATAAAAAAATAGTTATATCTTGGATTGCTTCTCTCCCTCAATTCTTTTAGGCACTCATCACATATGGCTACGTCTGGCGGGATAACAGAACCCGAAAGCTCGGACTCTTCGGAGCTTCTCTCGATTGTAAAGCTTCTATACTGGTTTTCGCCTTCAAGTTTTAATGCAATAATTTCATGAATATGCGCCAATGGCGGCTTCTTCTCCCTTAAATCCCTTAAGAAACTTTTAATAGCGCTTTCTTCGCCTTCTAGGATAATTTCGACACCTGCATCGCCCATGTTTCTAACGTAGCCTTTCAAGCCGTTTTTTACGGCTATGCGGTATATGAAGGGGCGGAATCCAACACCTTGGATTATGCCCGTAACTCTAACTTTAACACGCACTTTCTCCATCTCTTGAAGTTTATTCACATTTAAAACGCTGGTTTTAAAGTTTCACTCTTCAGACTCCTTCCACAAATAGTTGAAATAGTCTTTTGCTAGTGCCGCTAAACCAGGATGGTCAGACCATATAGCGCTCATTTCGCCTCTGTCATCACTGAAGAGCAGCAGAACTTCGCTGCCATCAGATATGACTCCACCCCCAAACATTTTTGTTCGACATCGGACTTCACCGATTCTTGATAGCATTCTATACACGTTTTCGCTTAGTCCTCTTAACATCATGAAGCGAACTTGCAACTTTTCGCCAATAAAGGAGTGAAGTAACTGATAGAAATCCATCAGAAACTCTTCTTTAACAAACGGTAGTGCAATAAGCATTTCTTGCTTACACTTTTTAGCCATTTCCTTAAACTTTGAAATTATGTTTAACGCGCCTCTCAGAACCCAAACATCATATTTCTCCTTTGTTTTCAGCTTCTCATATACCGGAAGCAACTCGTCAGCCACCGTTTTCTCGATTTGCAACCATTCATCTTCAAAGGTTGCTTTCGCCTTTTTAAGAGCTGTCTCAGGCGATTTTGGAAAGTATTTGCTCGGTCTTTTCATAGTCGATTCAATCCAGCCTTTCTTTTCTAAACTATTGAGGGCTTGGTAAACTTTGGAGTAAGGTATTTGTGCCCCATAGCTTACTTGTTTGGCTGTTAATGCGCCTTTTTCTAATAGTAGCAGGTATGCGTTTGCCTCGTATTCCGTTAGTCCAATTTTTTTAAGCAGTGTTTTTGCTTTGTAGCCCATGTACTTGGAAATAATACTTTTCACCCTATTAAAATTATGGAAATTTTAATATAGCCACAAACTGTGACCTTAAACCATAACATGGCGATGGAAATGACACAACAGCAACAAGAAGAAACGAGGTTTGAAGCCTATTCAACAAGTCTATGCCCAGAATGCCTCAACAAAATTTCCATGAGGATTTACGAGGAAAACGGCGTAATCTATCTTGAAAAGACATGCCCGGAACATGGCAAGTTCGAGGATGTTTACTGGGGGGACGCTGAACTTTTCAAGTGGATTTACAAGGAATGGTACAACGCCAAATATATTGGAAGCGGCTTGGAGAATCCCCACACAAAAAACGTTAGAGGATGCCCCTACGACTGCGGCTTATGCACTCAACACAAGTCTTACACGGTTTTGGGCATCATAGATGTCACAAACCGCTGTAACATGGCTTGTCCCGTATGCTTTGCATACGCCGGAGCGGTCAACTATGTTTATGAACCAACATACCAGCAGATCGTGGACATGATTAAATTACTTAGAAACAATAAACCTTGGGCTTGCAATGCACTCCAGTTTAGTGGTGGCGAACCGACAATCAGGAATGATTTGCCACAGCTCATAGCAGAAGCTAAAAAGGCTGGGGTAGAGCACGTGGAAGTGAACACTAATGGCTTGCGCCTTGCAGAGGACATAGAATACTTTAGGAAGCTTATGGACGCTGGCATGAGCACACTTTATCTCCAGTTTGACGGCTTAAGGGAAGAAATCTACAAAAAAACCAGAGGGAGAACGGACCTCGTCCAAGTTAAACATAGGGTTTTGGAAAATGCCAGAAAGATTGGCTTGGACTCAATAGTTTTGGTTGTAACCCTTGCAAGAGGAATAAACGATAAAGACCTAGGCGAAATAGTGCGCTATGCAATTGAAAACCACGATGTTGTCAGATGCATTAACATTCAGCCCATTTCCATGGCTGGAAGAGCACAAAAAAGCGAAATGCGAAAAATGCGCATAACAGTGCCAGACACCATCAAGCTTATAGAGGAGCAGACAAACGGAATTGTCACGCGTTGGGACTGGCGTCCCGTCAATTGGCCAGTTCCAATTTCTAAAGGCATGGGCGTTGTGAAGAATAAGATTTATCCAGAGTTTACTATGCATCCTATGTGTGGAGCTGCAACATTCTTGGTTATTGAAAAGGACAATTCATACAAACCCATCACGCAGTATGTGGATGTTGACCGTTTTGCCGAAGTTTTCTGGAATGTCTATTACTCAGGTGTTAAAGGCAAAAGGACGATGGCGAAAATAAAAATGTTGGAGTTGCTACCCTTGGTGAAGTCGCCGCTCGTTAGAGGCTTGCTTAAAGACGTCATTACAAAGGGAAGTTACGAGGCACTTGGAGACTTTATGCGTAAAATAGTTATGATCGGAATAATGCATTTTATGGACGTTTGGAACTTTGACCTAGACCGCGTACAGAGATGCGTTATACACTATGCAACACCCGATGGCAAAATCAGGCCATTTTGCACATACAATAGCATCCATAGAAATAACGTGGAAAAACAGTTCGCCATTTCGGTCAACGAATGGGCTGAGAAATTTGGAAAGAAGTTAAGTGAGCCTGTATAAAAGAAAAAAGGAGTGTTTTAGAAGCAATTTTACGCTTGTTATCCTTTACCTTAATGAAAAGCTTAAATGTCTTGCATTTTAATTTTAAATTTCCAAAGTAAAGAGGATGATTAAATGAGAAAAGCTGTGATAGTAGACTATCTAAGATCCCCATTCTCCAGATCAAGGCCAAAAGAACCCGAAAGGGATAAGTTCAATCCATTGAGGATGGATCAAGTATCCGCCATGCTTATTGAAAAGATAATTGAAAGAACAAGCATCGATCCGATAGAAATTAACGAGGTTATTGCGGCAAGCGCTTTTGGTGTTTGGGAGCAGTGGACATATGGAGGGCGCTCAATCGCCATGTTGGCGAAGCTTCCAGTAGAAGTTCCTGCATTCTTCGTCGATAGGCAATGCGGCTCTTCAATGACTGCAATACATTTAGGAGCCATGGAGATAATGACCGGAAACGCGGACATTGTGATTGCAACGGGAATGGAGCATATGACCCATGTTCCGATGGGAGACAACCCATACATTAGCCCGCCAACAGTTTTAATTGAAAAGGAAGAATATAGAAGAAGGTACGAAATGGATGTAGGCTTCGTAATGGGGTTCACAGCCGAGAGACTCTTCAAGGAAGCCGCTGGAAAATATAAGCTTACAAAAGATGACATGGATATTTGGTCTCTAAGAAGTCATCAACTCGCAACGAAAGCTCAACAGGAAGGCTACTTTAACGGAGAAATTTTACCAATACCCGTGACTTATCCTGATGGAACAACCGAAATTATAGATAAAGATCTAAGCGTACGTCCAGATACAACAATAGATAAAATTCGAAATCTCCCACCTGCATTCGTGGAAGGAGGATTTATAACAGCCGGAAATTCTTCGCCCCTTAATGCTGGCGCCTCTTGTGTGATGCTGGCTTCTGAAGAAAGAGCAAAGGCGTTAGGTTTAGAGCCATTAGCCACAATAAAATCCATGGGTTGGGCAGGCGTTCATCCAGCGGTTATGGGAAAAGGGCCCGTCCCCGCCAGTCGAATAGCACTTAAACGCGCTGGTCTTGAAGTTAAAGACATCGATTTTTGGGAGATTAACGAGGCCTTTGCTATCGTTACCCTTTGGTGCATAAAAGAACTTGGAGTGGATCCAGATAAGGTGAACATTAAAGGCGGAGCTATTGCTATAGGCCACCCGCTTGGAGCCACCGGTGCTAGGCTCGTGGGAACTTTAGCGAGAATATTGAATATGGAAGGCGGAAGATATGGGTTAGCCACGGCATGCATCGGTGGAGGACAAGGAGTGGCTACTGTAATCGAGAAGGAATGAAACATCACTTTCTTTATCTCTCTAAAATTATTCAGTTATCACGATTGAAATAATCATAAACGCAAAATAGATTATATCAACAAATTAGCACATCATCGTTGTAAAGTAATTGTTCCTCTTTTAGGTGTAAAGTTATTTAAAGAGAATTGCTTGGAATATGTTTCAAATGGTTTAGATGGT
>JAWCQV010000021.1:0-8932 GCA_038869575.1 Bathyarchaeia archaeon
CAAACGGAAACTATATGCTATTTGAGAAAGCCCACTACCAAATTTTGGGAAAAGCTCCAAAGCCTATAGAATTTCCACTCTCAAAAGGCGAACTATGCAAAATAGACCTAAGAATTGGAGAACTATTCGACGATGGCGCATGGCTAACAGTTCTAAAATATGAGGGCAAAAATAGTTGGCTTACAAAGGATTTAATGATAACAGAAGAATATATCAAACCAACAGACACAATAAACGTTGAAGTAACCATACCACTAACATTAATAGCAGCCTGCATACTTCTAGGCGCGGCATGTGCGCTAGCAGGCTCCGCCATAACACTTCTAATAATACGCCTAAGAAAAGTGGGCGTACAAAAACCCTAATCTTAACCCTTTTCTGTTCAAAATCTTGAACAGGCTGTTCAAAAGCATTGTCTTAAGTCTTAATTTTTGCATTAATATTTCAGGTGAAAAATTTGGGAAATGGAAATAAAATTAAGGTGGGCGCTTACGCAACAGCAGGCTTACTTATCGCAGTCATAATAATTGCCAGCCTATCCTTTTCAGGCGTAAAATTTCCAGTAAGCAACCCGCTAAGCGGACCTGGTGGGCCGGGCGAAACACCCGAGGAGGTTGAAGCCCCCGGCAG
Organism: Bathyarchaeia archaeon; assembly: GCA_038869575.1. GTDB lineage: Archaea > Thermoproteota > Bathyarchaeia > Bathyarchaeales > Bathycorpusculaceae > JAGTQI01. Next base: position 631 of record JAWCQV010000021.1, read on the forward strand.
AGGATTTGGCACGCTTATAATTCTAGTAACTGATGCCCCAGCAGAATTGAAAAATCTTAATTTAACAATAGATAAACTTTCAATTCACGGCTCAGGAGGAAACTGGATAGAGTTAGAGCTATTGGGTGGAGGACCGGTCTATTTTGATTTGTTAGCGCTTCGAAACATTTCAATGTGTCTTTCCGTAACGCAAGTTCCGGCTGGAAATTACACGATGCTGAGGATGCATGTTTTAAAGGCGAACGCCACTTTTGCCAATGGCGAAGTTGCAGATTTAAGGGTGCCAAGTGAGGAGATAAAGGTTCTGTTTAAACCGCATTTGGAAATGGAGAGCGGAGGAGCCATAACGGTGACGATCGATTTAGAACCGGACACGGTTCACATAGCAAGAAACCGCAACCTCAACCTCAAACCGGTTGTTAAAGCTGTTGTAAAAGCCGGAGGTTAAAATCGAGAATGGACGTCGTTAAGTATTTGCTTGACATGCTAATGCCCTTTTCACCTATGATGGCTCCGCTTATGCTTGGATTTTTCATAATTTACGCAGCTTGGTACTTAACTTCGCTGAAAACCTTCGCGCCAATGACCCGTGAAGAAGCACAGCTACTATGGAAAATCCACAAAACAAGGGCTGGATGCGAAGCTCAAAAAATGCGTGAAATAAAACGTAAGAACAAAATAGTAGGCTTCAAATGCGAATGCGGCTATAAACACGTCCAAAAACGCCCAATAATACGATAAACTCCCCACTTTATGTAATTGCTAATCAATCTCCATTTTAATAGGGCTTACTTTTCCAGACCCGAAAAGTTTCATAAACCAGTATGCCTGTTCCCAGCAATCCAAAAATCAACGCGTAAAGGCTGTAAAAGTTAATTTCCCTAAAATTAACAACAAAAAACACTAAAAGAGTTACAAAAAGAGTCACATATAAAACATACCTTGGAATGATAAAACCTCCAATTCTCAAAAATTGCTTAAGAACGCCAACATTAACAGTTTTCGTTAAGCGGTACTCTCCAGAAACTTTCTCAGCCAATCCAAGCTCAACAAGCTTATCTAAATGATAAACAGCCAACGCGGGACTTGAAAAGCCAAGCTTCCTTTGGACAACACGGGGACCAACCGAATCCTTCGGAAACTGTAAAAGAAACCAATAAACACGCAAAGTGTTCCCCTTTAATTCGCTGGCAACTAACTCCTCATCCATCTTAAATCTCAAAGCCCCATTAGCCCACTTCATACAATTTAGACAATAAGTTTGGAAAAAGGTTAGGCACATAAAATTCTGATTCCAAATCACTAAAAGTCATCCCTATCCAGATTTCATAGCCTTTTACGGATAAGCAACCCTTACGCAGTAATGTACAGATAAGCTTATATAATGTATTTCTGCATGCTGATGGCATGCAAAGAAACCTTATAGCTATAATCTACGTAATCCTATGGTCTTTCATCACAACAATAGCAATAACTTTAGTATTGAGCACATATGGCCCGATTATGTCCATGTGGACTACGGTTATCCTATTACATGGGGTGTTCATACATTAAACACCTTCCACGGGCCTGTTGACATATGGAGAGTAAATGTTACGGCCCTTTGCATAGATTTAGTAGTGTGGATTACCGCACTGGTTATTGGCTTATTCATAATACTTTATGCAAAAAGGCCGAGTAAAAACTAAATGTTAACTGTTCCACATTTTTAATTAAATCATAAACAGCCAACCTCATCATTTTACAATCACAGCGCTTAACAAACCAGCTTGAAAATTTAGCAAATTATCAGTAAAAGATAGCGCTGCATATTAACAAACAATTTTGGCAGACAAAACCAATTAAAAGCGAGGCTTATTTGAAATGCCGAAGATAACTGTTCTAGTTGACAAGGATGATATGGGCAAACTTTGGAATTTCGTTTTTGCAAGCGAAGACAAAGCGATAACAGCCCTGGCCAGCTTAAGCGCTCAATCAATTTTAATACATAAAGGTGAAGAAATGGCTGAAAATCCTCAACAAAGCCTGCAAAAGTCGCCGTCTGAAAATGAAGGCATTATAATAGGGATGCTTCCATTATCTAAAAAACAACATGTTAGGACGAGAAAGAGATGAATTAAAGGTAGAAAATTAGGGTGCTTGATATTTTAGAGCTTGGACAAAGCCTACTTCAAGAATTGCTGCCAAGAGAAAAATTAAGTAGATTTTAGTCAACGCCTTGTTCGACAATTTATTGGCAAGAGTTTCATGTATGGCCTTGTATATGCCATATGCCTCCACAATTCCGTGGGGCAGGCTAATCAGCATAATTATTGCAATCACGTCCATCAGGATTCGCCTATAAAGAAGCCAGTAAATCCTCAAAATGCTTATCACGAGTATTATTAATGTGAATATTACTGCGAAGATGCGTGGATGATTAAGCACCACGTATTCTATCTCTCTTTTTGGGAGAAAACCCGTGACAAACTCAACATAGAAGCTCATTCCAATAATGATTAGAGAAACCACAATAACATTATGTATAAAAACCATTGTAAGGGCGATAAGCGGATTTACAAAAATGCTTCCAATATTTTCTATGAAAAGGATGTTTTCAAAAAAGGCTAAAACTAGGAAAAAACAGAAGACGCATCCTAAAATTATCGCCTTAGTTTTTGCATCCAGCAACTTATCACATCAGCCCTCTAGGCTTGTCATCATCTAACAGACATCAAAATCCATAGATTTTGAGGGGGAACGATAATGTCGTATGCGTCTACATTTCTTCTTCTCCTCTTCTCCGAACCACTATTATGATTGCCACTATAATGGAGATGCCTACGATTATCGCGAAAATCATTAATGGTGAAGTCAAAAAGTCTATAATTGAGCCTCCACCCTCAATTCTTGAAATCGGAACTGTACACATTGTTGTTTGTCCAGCTGATACGGTTACTCCCTGCTCCGTTTCTGGCTGGTATCCATCCTTACTTATCCGGATATCGTAGCTCCCTGCCAAAACGCCGTCAAATAAAACGCGTCCTTGGCTGTCGGTTGTGCGTGTTACTGGGTTTATTCCGCTTGGCTTTAAAATCAAAGTGACAAGCGCTCCACTTACAGGGTTGCCATCTAAGTCTTTAACATAAACTTCAAGTTTTCCAGCTTGCGCGGGGCTTATTGTAATTTTAACTTTTCCAAGCGCGCTCGGCCATCCAGGTTTTGAAGCGTTTATGGATATTGTGCAAAAACTCTTTAGGATCACCGTTGGCGCTGTGAATGTGCATAAGTAAAGCCCATTTCTTTCATCTATCACAGAGGAGAAGTTTCCGCCAATATCTGAAGAAAGTTTAATTTTAGCGCCTATCACCGGGCCTAGATCATATGAAACGTTAATCTTCAACGTTGTTTGCTCGCCTGACACAATTTTATCTGGATCCGCTGCGGCTGAAACTTTCAATGTAAATTGTTCTGAAGCGTAGGTTGTCATCGTCGCCTTTGCAGTTGTATAACCTGGAGTTTGAGCCGTAATATCTGTTTTACCACCAGTACACGTTGAATAGAACTTGGCTACTGCGAATGTTTCGCCGAACGGAATAACCAATTGTGGATCAACATCGCCTACTTCTGGCTTAGAAGAGAACAGCCCCACCGTTACGTTGCCAACAGGGTCTCTGGCAGGCGTTCCAGAAGCGTCTTGAAGCTGAACAATAACGGCGTCGTAAGGTTGCCCATCAGCCGGCAAAACAGAGGGGGCGCAGAAAACTGCAAGTTTAGATGGAACAGGCCCAACGGTGGTTACGGATGCCTTGCCACTCTCATAGTCTGGGGATGCCGCCGTTATCTCTGTGGAGCCTGATTTATATGTCGAATAAAACTTTGCTATGGCATATGTTTCACCTTTATTTACCACAAGTGTTGAGTTAACAGCTCCTGTAGCCAAATTGGATGATGATAAATAAACTTCTAAGTCTTCCAAGGCTCTGGCCATCTTCCCTTTAGAGTCCTGAAGCTGAACAGCTATTATGTCATAGGCAAAGCCTTCGGCTGGAACCTTGGGTGGACCAACATAAACCTTCAATTTTGCAGGAGCCTCGCCAACCGACTCCGTTTTAACAGTTGTTTGCCCTGTGCTGTAGCCGGAAGCCATCGCCGTTATCGTAGTCGAACCAGCTACGCTTGTAGTTTGGAATGTTACCTTTGCATAAGTGTCTCCAGCCTTTATAGTTACATTTGCCGGAACGGTTCCAACTTCAACGTTTGAGGATGATAGTGTAACGTTTACGTCTCCAATAGGAGCCTTTGCGGGCGCTCCAGACGCATCTTGAAGCTGAACAATAATGGCTTCGTAAGCTCTTCCATCAGCTGGAAGAACAGGTGGCAAACAATAAACAGCAAGTTTAGACGGAATAGGCCCAACAGTAGTCACAGAAGCCTGAACAGTTGCAAAGCCAGAAGCCGTAGCCGTAATGGTTGTAGTGCCAGGCGTATAAGTTGAGTAAAACTGGGCTATCGTATATGACGAACGCTTAGGTATAACAACTACAGGATCAACAGAGCCAACATAAGTGTTAGAAGAAGACAAATATACAGTGACATTCTCCACAGCCTTCGCAGGGTTATTCTTCGAATCCAACAACTGCACAAAAATACATCCATATGCCCTATTGTCAGCAAGAACCTTAGCCGGACCCACATAAACCTTCAATTTTAAAGCCTCTGAACCTTGCGCATATACGTTAATGTCAAAATAGATTATACTTTGAACAACAACTAGAATGAAAAACGACGTTAGAACCGTATGGTATAGGAGTTTTGACATTTTCGTTCCCCCGATAAAGTAAGTATTCGGTAATTTATATTATTTATGCATATTCAGTACATTATATTAACTATTAATAGATAATACAAAAAATGTGGAATTTCAACCCACATCTAATCAGCATAATTTAATAAAGCTCTCATTTTCTATTCGATATATTACATTAACTGTTCCAGAGTCCGGAGGTATTTTAAGGGTAAGGGTAATAATGCTTCCCATAGGAATTATTGAACCGCCTAATGGCCAGCCTTCCACTTCCCCTACATATATGCTGAAGTCGTAGGGTTGTGGCCCCTCTAAAGTGCCCCCATTAGGATTGAGAAGTACACAGCCTCCTATTTCATACGTTGTTCCATTATAAGTAAAGCTTAACTCGATTGTTATATTATGGCACTTGCCAGCTTCTGGTTTAATCCAGATTGTCCCATTAATGATAGGCGCCAATTTAATATTGCTTAAAATAATTGGGGAATTTATATTGACAATCGACCAACCTCCCGGATTGTTAGGTATATTTAAAGTTGGATTGGACGGGTTCATATAGTATGGTGTGAATCGTAAATCCGCTGGAACAAGCATACTTTCCATTCCATGTTCTCCATGCAGGTGGGATAGATACAGGGTTCCCCAGCCAACAGGTTCAAGGGGGTTATAATAGGCTGAGACATAAATATTGTCGTTGGGCGTTACAACAGTCAATCTAACCTCGCTAGTGTTGCTAATTTGCGGGGTAAATTCAACTTGGTAAATTCCACGTCCCAAATACTCTAAATTAAGGATCTCCCCTTGAACCCAACTATTTGAAACATTAGCCTTTATTACCACGTAATTTGACGCTAAATTCTGCACTGGATTATAATCGTCTAGGACTGTGAATCTAAGTAATGTGCTATTATTGTCTGTTAAGCTATGTGGCGAGAGCATAAGCCATACTAGTTTTCCAGACTGCCCAACCCACCCCTTAAACCCATAAGCATTAATGTCTAATTCAAATTTTGTCCATACAGAGCTTAACCCATTTAATTGACCCCACAGCAAACCGAACACAACATCAGGGCTTCCGGGATTTGTTTCCATGTGCATTCTAATACTTAAATGGGAGTAGGACGCGGTTACTACGTGAACCCATTTTGAGATGTATGATTTGCCCACTTCTATGGCTGGGAAATTATCTGCTGTTTTCGGGTTCTGTGACCATGTTTCATTATATTTTTTGCTTGCGATGCCTAGAGCCTGTATTAAGCAACGGTCTAGATCGCTTGTTATTCCAAGAACGAGTTCTTTGGCAGGCTTGTATCTTAACTCTTGCCTACGTAGGTTTAGTTGGTGAACTGAAAACGCTATCGATAAAGTTAAAATCGCTATTAGAATAGCAGCAATGATTGTAAATTGTCCCGTATTATTTCTCTTAAAATTTTTTGCCTTCAAAAGTTTTTTATATGTTTCGAATTGTTTTATTTTTTGGTTCACGCTTCTCCACCTCTTACTAATATAAGCGAAATGAAATAAATGTTACCTTTTCTGGAAGTGTAGACTGTGCTCGTTGAAGAAACTTCTAAAGAGTTGGTGAAAACATCTGATGCTGCGTTGCTAACGGTTACTGCAACCTTTGGTGGAACCAAAACTTCGCCTTCAGCGTTGTCAAAGGCTTCGTAAACTGTCAGGTTAAAATATGTTGCAAACGGAAGAAGCTGTTGAAGTAAAGCTTTGATGGGCCCTTCAGGATTTTCCAGGTTATTGTTTTCAATCGTCTCTTCAATTACCCTGGCTTCTGAAAGTTCATGTAAAACATTATAGCCTAATCTATCCAAATCAGCTCTTTCCTGGAGAACCTTCACATCTGAATATTTAACGAGGAAAAGTGAAACTGAGAAAACTAGAAATATTATCACGGCGGCTATTACTGCTTCAAGAATCCTCGATTGACCCTTACGCGCCTTAAAAAACTTCGCATGGATCACCATGACATCCTCCAAACATATAGCCTTACGATCCAAAGCGTATTGTCAATCAAAACTGTTCTTTCAACCGAATATGCAAATGGTATAAATGCGTCCCCACTAATGCTGGCATAACTTTCAGGGATTTCCTTTACAGCACATATTAAATTGTCATTAGAAACCGCCAGTATTGCTTTTGTTGAAGGTTCAATGTAAGATAATTGATATTGACCGTCATTCATCTCTGCGATGTTGTAAGCTATATCTTTGATTGTAAATTGCCCATTCCCTTCTTTTGTTATGTATATTTCTAGAACGTTATTTTCAGAGAGAGAAAGACTTGGGTTCAAAAGTAGGTAATTCCCCAAAAAACAGGCGTCTATAACGTTTTGAGAAGTAACAACTGTGGTTATTTGGATGCCGAAATATTCAACAACTAAAGTTAAGACCTTCTTATCGGTTGATACCTCTGAAAAGTTTAGAATGCATTCACCAGCGTAGTCTGTAATTCCCGTTTTTAACTGAGTCCTAACTATTTGAGACGACCCGTCTAAATAATATAGCCTAGCGACCAACTTTGCCCCTGTTATGGGTAATCCGTTATAATTTGATGTTACTTTAACCTTATAGTTATCCAGATCTACGGTTACATTTAGCACTGGATAAAATTCAATTTTAAAGCCATAATCGTTACCCAAGTTGAGCAGGTGATTCGCATCTTGTGGCTGAATGTATAATGCTGGTTTGAAATTTTGAAGAAGACTGTTTAGGCGTAAAACCTTGTCGGGATCAAGAACGTATGCTTCTCTTGTGGTGTAGCTGTATGCCGCAAGTCCTAACATTACAATTCCGCTAGCGTCGAGGGTTATGTCGCTGCCCCATTCTGGCGGTTCTCCCGGGTTTATGAGAAGTTGTGTCATAATTTTCTGGGCGACTTCCTTAAGTTGCTCTCTTTCCGATACATTGCTTGGTGATTTTGGAAAAGTCATAACCATCATTGATGAAGCTACAAGCATGGCTATGATTAATATGGCTGTAAAGAGATATTCATACATGTGCATCCATCAGCTCCCTCCAAGCCTCCATACGCCTATTCCAGCATAAGTCAACGTATAATTTACTTTTAAACCCCAAACTACGACGAATCTTTGTTCGACCAACTGGCCTGATTCGTCTCTTATTTCCTGTGTTCCTCCGTAAACAACGCTTGAATATTCTATTATTTTGGCTTCTTCCCTCCTAACTTGAAGGGTGCCTGTGCCATTTACCATTATTACAATTTGGTTTTGGGTGGCGTCTATAGGAATCGAAGAACGCGCATAGATGTCATTTCTGGTGGTCAGCTGTGATTGAACGTAATATTCTTGAATTTGATTCGCCCCGTCGACCTTTATTAATTTGATCGTGTAGGCTCTTCCTCCAAGGTCGGATGGCAAATCGAGGATTTTCATCATCGGTTGATTATTTATGAAGTTTGCGAAGTTGATTAGACTTATAACTTCAACGAGGTTTAATGCGACATATTCTGAAATCTGTTTCAGTTGCTGCTTTAGAATGTCCG